>NZ_JBIVDY010000010.1:0-112040 GCF_044747365.1 Kitasatospora sp. NPDC090091 | reverse complement strand
GGGGGCCCGGGGCGCGGGGGGGGCCCGGGGGGGGGGGGGGGGGGCCCGGGGGGGGCGGGGCGGGGGGGGGGGGGGGGGGGGGGGGGGGGGGGGGGGCGGGGGGGGCGGGGCCGGGGGGGGGGCCCGCGGGGGGGGGGGGGCCCCCCCCCCCCCCGCCCACGGCCGGATCAGGCGGGGGCGGCGGCGTCCTGCGCGGAGCGCGGCCCCGGGGTGCCCCCGGGCTGTCCCGCCGACGCCTCGATCTCGCGGGCCACCAGCGCCACCTGGGTCATCGCCTCCAGCACGTTCGGCACGGCGCTGCCGTCCAGGTGCCGGTACTCGGCGGACACGGTGAGCACCAGCCGCTCGGGCAGGCCGAGTTCGGGGTAGCGCCGCTCGGCGATGATCCGCCGGGCGGCGTCCAGCGCGGGCGTGCCCTCGGCGTGCAGCGCGTGCGCGCGCTCGCGGACGTGGGCGAGGTAGGCGATGTGCGCCTGGACGCCGGAGCGGTCGAGCACCGGGCCGTGGCCGGGGACGAAGATCTCCGCGCCGGTGGCCAGGGCCTGCTCGCAGGCACCGATGATGTTCTCCAGCGGGCCGGACCAGTGCGAGGGGTGGTCGCCGGGCTGTTCGGGCGTCGAGCCGAACACCACGTCACCGGTGAACACGGCGCGCTGGTACGGCAGGTGGACCATCAGGTCGCCGCCGGTGTGTGCGGCGGGCAGGCCGGTGATCTGGACGGGGTACTCTCCCACCCGCAGCTCCAGCTCACCGCGGAACACGGTGTGCGGGTGCACCGGTTCGGTCTCCGACCAGTCGAACTGTCCGAAATGGCGCTGCAGGTAGCCGCCGAGCGGGGAGTCGGGGTCGCCGCCCGCGACCAGCGCGTGCTGCTGCTTCGGGGCGGGCTCGTAGTGGATGTGCTCCAGCGCCTCGTGGGTGGCGATCACCTCGGCGTCGGGGAGCACGCCGGCGCCCCACAGGTGGTCACCGTTGGCGTGGGTGACGACCACCCGGTCGACGTCGACGCCCTCGGGCAGCCGCTTGCGGCTCTCGGCGAGGAACTCCGCGGCGAGGGAGGGGTCGTAGGGGGTGTCGATCCAGAGCGCGGTCCTCGGCGAGGCCAGCAGACCGCAGTTGGCCAACCCCCAGCCCCGCTTCGGCGGGAGCCACACGTACAGGTCTTCGGCAATCGCGCTCACGTTCGCGCGGCTGGTCGTCATGGGCGCGATTATGCCGATGATGTGACTGTGGCGAGGCGAAACCCTTGCGATTCCAGCCACGTCCCGCCCCGAACTCGCCCGACCCGTCCGGATTGTCCGTATCACGGTCTGGACCATTCTGCCCCACCCGGCGCGGCAGGCGCCTTGGCGCGACGGGCCACCGGCCCCGGCCCGGCCCCTCACACCACCGGCAGCACGCGGCAGACCTCGACGGTCACGTCCACGGTGTCCAGGCCGATCACCCGGCCCTCGACCGCGGCGAATCCTTTCTCCCCCGACCGGAACAGCGCCGCCAGCGGGGACTTCCGGGTCGCCGCCGCCAGCGCCTCCACCGCCATCGCCGAGCCGAAGGCGAAGACGCCGCAGAGCACGACGCAGGGCGCGTGCCGGGGCGTCCGGGTCACGAAGACGAAGCCGTGGTCCCGGGTCAGCTCGTCGGCCGCGTTGTACTGCGCTTCGAACGTCATCCCGCCCCACCGCGCCCGCGCCGCCTCGGGGTACTCCATGCGGAAGTCCGGGAAGGCGGCGCCGAGTACGCCCGCCGAGTACGTGTTGACGCTCGGTCCGCCGATCGAGAACGTCGGCATCCGCGGGTCCTGGGCGCCGGCCGCGACCAGCTCGATGGTCGCCTTGCGGTTCACCTTCCGCAGCAGGTCTATGAGTTGGGCGATCGCGCGGGCCTCGGCCATCGGCATGAACAGCACGTTCCGCGGGCCGCGGCTGGTCAGCCGGCGGCCGTCCTTGGCGAAGGTGAACTCCGCCACCTCGATGCTCGGGGTGATGATCTGGACCCGGCCGTACGGCGCGAGCAGCGCCCGCAGGAAGCCGTACTGCAGGAACAGCCGGGTGCGGGCGAGGGAACGGGCCGCCAGGAAGCCGATCACAGCCGGAACGAACCCGACCAGGACCTGAAGCAGGATCTCCATACCATCCCCCGCGCGGAAGACTCGGGCACGAACTGTCTGCCGTGAGGTGATGCCCCGTCGGACCGCGGTGATGCGTGGGAGGCCCGCGGTGATGCGCCGGCCCCGCCCCCCGGGCTCCGGCCACCCCCACCGGCCGCGCGGCGCGGGGCCCGCGCGACCGGGGCGGCGGATCAGCCGTCGAGCCGCTTGGTGAACTTCCGCTCGCTCGCGCACCGCTCGTAGCCGAGCCAGGCGTTGATCGCCAGCATCGGCGCATTGGTCGCGTCGTTGCTGGTGTACGCGCGGCGGAGGCCGGCCTCCCGGGCCCGGCGCAGCGACTCCAGCTTGGCCAGCTTGGTCAGCCCCCGGCCGCGGAACTCCCGGCGGCAGGCGGTGAACGCCGACCAGTACCGGTCCACGCCGTCCGTCTGGGCCGCGCTGAACGCGACCGGCTCGCCGTCCACCACGGCCACGACGGTGAGCTCGCGGTCGAGGTCCGGACGGGCCCAGGCGCCGTTCAGGAACTCCTCGTAGTCCGCGGCGTCCATCTCGACCTCACCGGGCTCGTCGCGGATCGCGTCCGCCTCGATCAGGAAGATCGGGTACGGGTCGTCCTCCCAGTCGCTCGCCGGGCGCAGCTCCACGCCGGCGGGCAGCGCGGGCGCCTCGGGCAGCGGCAGGGCGAGGTCCCGGCCGCCGAAGTGCGCCGGCCGGCCCTCGGTGTAGCCGCGGGCGGCCGCGAAGGCCAGAGCTCCCGGCTCCTCGTCCACCCAGCTGTGCACCTCCACCACGCCGTGCTCGGCCAGGTGCCGCTCCGCCGCCGCCAGCAGGGCGGTGAACGCGCCGCGCCCGCGGTACTCGGGCAGCACGCTGCCGTTGGCGTGGCCGATGCCCCGGGTCGTCGTCCCGGTGACCACTCCGCAGCGGACCGAGCCGACCACCCGGCCGTCCACCTCGGCGACCAGGCAGCGGAAGTGCGCGCCCTTGGGCTGGTGGCCGTTCAGCCAGACGAAGACCTCGGGCGTCAGCACCAGGTGGTCGCGCCCGGCCCGGTGGGCGGCCGCGGCGGCCTCGGCGTCGTCGGCGTCGTCGGCACGGAAGTCACGAATCGTCAGTGTCGTCATAGGGTCGACACGATAGGCCCCGAACGACCCCGCTCGCCTCCGAATATCGGCCCCCACCTGCGAGGACGCGCCGGGCGCCGGGATAAGGTCAAAATCACCGGGCCGACAAGCTCAAATAATCCTCTGAGAAGACCGGATGAGGCTTGGCAGGCTCCCCGCCCGGGGACATCCTCAGCAGCACGGCCCGGTCCGGCCCTGGCGACGATGCCCGCGCCGGCCGACGGCCTCCCACCCAGCCCTCAGAAGGGGGCGCACCGATGACTTCCCCTGCCCCGAGCGCGCCCACCCGCGGCGCGACCCTCGGCGTCGGCCTCGGCTGGCGCAGCGAGATCGACGTCGTGGTCGAGCGCCAACCGGGCCTGGACTGGGTCGAGGTGGTCGCCGAGAACATCTGCGCCGGCCACCTGCCCGAGTCGCTGCAGATCCTGCGGGCGCGCGGCGTGACCGTCGTCCCGCACGGCGTCGCGCTCGGCCTCGGCGGCGCCGACCGGCCCGACCCGGACCGGCTCGGCAGACTCGCCGAGACCGTCACCGCGCTCGGCTCGCCGCTGGTCACCGAGCACCTGGCGTTCGTCCGGGCCGGCGGCCTGGAGGCCGGGCACCTGCTGCCGGTGCCGCGCTCCCGGGACGCCCTCGCGGTCGTCGCCGAGAACGTCCGGATCGCGCAGGACCAGCTGCCGGTGCCGCTGGCGCTGGAGAACATCGCCGCCCAGCTGGCCTGGCCGGACGACGAGCTGACCGAGGGACAGTTCCTCGCCGAGCTGGTCGAGCGCACCGGCGTCCGGCTGCTGATCGACGTCGCCAACCTGCACACCAACCGGGTCAACCTCGGCCTGGACCCGGCCGCCGAGCTGGACCGCCTGCCGCTGGAGGCCCTCGCCTACGTCCACGTGGCGGGCGGGCAGCTGGTGGACGGCGTCTGGCACGACACCCACGCCCACCCCGTCACCGAGCCGGTGCTGGAGGTGCTCGCCGAGCTCTGCGCCCGGGTCGACCCGCCCGGCGTGCTGCTCGAACGGGACGCGAACTTCCCGCCGCCGGCCGAGCTGGCCGAGGAACTGGACGCCATCCGGGCCGTGCTGGCCGGGGCCGGGCGCCGTGGCTGACGCCGCGGTCCGGGACGTGACCGCCGCCCGTGCCCGGCTCGCCCGCCGCCAGGAGGAGCTGTTGGCCGCCCTGGTGGCCGGCGGCCCGGTGCCGGACGGCTTCGACCAGGCCCAGGTCCGCAGCCAGGCCGCCGCACTGGCCGCCAAGCGCCGCGACACCGTCGCCAAGGTGGCGCCGGAGCTGCCCCGGCTGCTCGGCCGGTCCTACGGACCGCTCTTCCTGGCCTACGCGGCCGGACACCCGCAGACCGGCGGGTACCGCGCCGACGCCCGTGCCTTCGCCGCCTGGGCGCTGGCCGACACCGCACCGGAGGCCGGCGGGCGGCTCGGCCCCGAACAGCGCCGGGCCCTGGAGCAGTGGCTCCACGGCCCCGCCGCCGAACAGCGACCCGGGCCGCTCGCCCGCCTGGGCCGGGCCCTGCTGCCCGGCCGGCGCCGGCCCTGACCCGACACCTCTTCACACCGTTTCACCATCCGGGGGAAAGCCCATGTGGCACAACTTCTACTTCCTCGTACCCACCGTGCTGCTGATGGCGGCCGTGCTCCACGCGTCGCAGACCAAGCAGCTGGTCAAGCGGGTCCCGCAGGCCAAGGGCCTGCCCGGCCGCGGACTGCCGCTGCTGGACGCCGCGTTCCTGGCCGGCGGTCCCGGCCGGGTCTTCGACACCGCGCTGGTCCGGATGCACCAGGCCGGCCTGGTCGTGGTCAACCGCGGCGGCCTGGTCACCCTGACCACCGGCCGGCCGTACGACGCCGTGGACCTGGCCGTCATCGAGGCGATCGGCCCGGGCAAGCAGCGCGAACTCGCCCCGCTGCGGCGCGCGGTGATGCGCTCGGCGGCCGTCCAGGAGCTGGGCGACAAGCTCTCCGACCGCGGGCTGCTGCGCAACCCGCAGCGGATGGCCCGGGCCCGGGCGGCGCACCGGCGGATCTGGCTCGCCCTGCTGGCCGTGGTGCTCACCGCCGGGCTCGCCCTCCTGCTCGACCGGGGCGACGCGGAGCGCCCGGCGCTCTGGTTCCCGCTGCTCCTCGTGGCCGTCGGGCTGGTCTCGCTGATCGCCACGCGGCCGTTCAAGAGCCGGATCACGCCGGCCGGGGTCCGCCAGCTCGGTCTGATGTCCACCGCCGGCAACCCGTGGAAGCCCAGCGCCGGGCTCTCCTCGGCCAACAGCGGCCTGCTGCTCGGGGCGGTCGCGCTCGGCGGGCTGGCCGCGGCCGGGCTCGGCGACGAGGAGCTCCAGGAGGCGATGCTCGCCGCGGCCGCCGCCGACGAGCAGGCCCGGGCGATGGCCGCCGGATCGCTCTCCTCGTCCTCGTCCTCGTCTTCGTCCTCGTCCTCCTCGTCCTGTGCCGGCCCGGCCACCTGGTGCGGCTCCTCCTCCGACTCGGGCTCCTCCTCGTCGAGCTGCGGCAGCAGCAGCTGCGGTTCCTCGTCGTCGAGCTGCAGCTCCGGCTCCAGCAGCTGCGGCTCCTCGTCCTCCAGCTGCGGCTCCAGCTGCGGCGGCGGCTGCGGCGGCAGCTGAGCCCGGCGGGGCCGGCCCGCGTCACAGTTCGGTATCGCGATTCGAAAGTCAGTTCCGCAGCCGCCGAGCTCCGGACTACAACAAGCCCATGTGGTTGCTCTTCCTGATCCCGGCCTGCGCCGCCGCGGTGCTCTCCTGCATCCGGCTCGTCCGGATGACCGCCACCGCCGATGCGCTGGCCGAACAGGAGGGCCCCCGGCCGCCCGAGGCGGTCGGGATCGGGCTCTACGAGACGGCGTACCTGGCGGGCGGCCCGGACCGGGTGGTCGAACTGGCCCTCGTGCTGATGGCCTCCCGGGGCCGGCTGCACCTCGCCCACACCGGCTGGACCACCGTCGTCGACCCGCGGGGCCGCAGCCGGCTGGAGCGGGCCGTGGTGGCCGCCGTCGGGCCGGAGGGCCAGTGCCGCACCGACGAGCTGCGCCGGGCCATGGCGGCCCATCCCACCGTGCTGGAGATCGGCAGCCGGCTCTCGCTGGCCGGCCTGGCGACCCCCGCGGCCGTGCAGCGGCACACCGTGCTGGCGGTCCGCCAGGTCCGGCAGGCGCTGCTGCTCTCGGTGCTGCTGCTGGCCGCCGCGCTGGTCGTCGGCGGCCTCGCGGACGGCAGCGCCTCGGCGGCGCTCGCCTGGTTCTCGCTGCCGCTGGTGCTGACCTCCGGCACGCTGCTGATGGCCCGGGTCGACGTCTACCCGTACACCCGCTGGGCCTCCCCGATCGGCCAGGAGGTGCTGCGCGAGGTCCGGCCGCAGCGCCAGCACGGCCTCACCGACGACGACGAGCGTGAACTCCTCACCGCCGTCGCGATGCTCGGCTCCGCCGCCCTCCCCGACGCGCGCCTGCGCGCGGCCCTGCGGACCCACCGCCACTGACCGGGCCCCGGCCGGGCCCGGACACGCCGAAGGCCCGGCTCCCCGGGGGCGGTTCCCCGGGGCCGGGCCTTCGCCGGACCGTGCTCAGACCAGGCCGTTGAGCAGCTCGCTGACCGGCTTGCGGCGGCCGGTGAAGAACGGCACCTCCTCGCGGACGTGCAGCCGGGCCCGGGACGGGCGCAGGTCGCGCATCAGGTCGACGATCCGGTGCAGCTCGTCCGCCTCGAAGGCGAGCAGCCACTCGTAGTCGCCGAGCGCGAACGAGGCCACCGTGTTGGCCCGCACGTCCGGGTAGCCGCGCGCCATCTGGCCGTGCTCGGCGAGCATCGCGCGCCGCTCGGCGTCCGGCAGCAGGTACCACTCGTAGGAGCGGACGAACGGGTAGACGCAGACGTAGTCGCGCGGCCGCTCGTCGGCGAGGAACGCCGGGATGTGCGACTTGTTGAACTCGGCCGGGCGGTGCAGCGCCATGTTCGACCAGACCGGCTCCAGCGCCCGGCCCAGGCCGGTGCGGCGGAAGCGGTTGTACGCCTCCTGGAGGTCGTCCGAGTCGGCCGCGTGCCACCAGACCAGGATGTCGGCGTCGGCGCGCAGACCGGACACGTCGTAGGTGCCGCGCACCGTGACGTCCTTCGCGGCGAGCTGGGCGAACAGCTCGTCCACCTCGGCGGCCAGCGCGGTGCGGTCCTCGGGCAGCTCGCCCTTGAGCTTGAACACCGACCACATGGTGTAGCGGATGACCTGGTTCAGGTCGCGGGCCTTCTTCTTCTCGGGCTGCTGCTCCGGCTGCTGCTCAACGCTCTCAGTCATGCGCCCATTGTCCTCTCCGTGACGTGTTCCCCGGTCGGCGGGGTCAACAAGTTGTCGAGCTCGGCGACGGCCGCCCGCGCGCTCGCGATGCAGGCCGGGATCCCCACCCCGTCGTACGCGGCCCCGCAGAGCGCCAGCGCGCCCGTCCGGGCGGCCGCCGCCCGGATCCGCCCCACCCGGTCGAGGTGGCCGACCGGGTACTGCGGCAGGCCCGCGCCCCAGCGGGTCACCGCCGTGTCGTACGGCCGGGCGGTGAGGCCGATCGCCTCGCCCAGGTCGGCCAGCGACTGCGCCACCAGCTCCTCGTCCGGCAGCTCCAGCGGCTGCTCCTCGCGCAGCCGGCCGAGCGAGGTGCGCAGGAGGAAGGTGTCCGGGGCCGAACGCTCCAGCCAGCCCCACTTGTTGGACGAGAAGGTGGAGGCCTTGATCCGGCGCCCGTCCACCGGCGGCACCAGGAACCCGCTGCCGGCCGGCGGCCCGGACAGGTCGGCCCGCCGGAACGCCATGGTGACCAGCGCCATCCCCGCGTACTCGATGCCGTCCAGCTCGGCGGCGGCCGCCGGCGCGTCGGCCTTCAGCAGCCGGGCGGCGGCCGGCGCGGGCACGGCCAGCACCACGGCGTCCGCGTGCAGCACCTCGCCGCCGTCGGTCACCACCCGCCAGCCGTCCGGGGTGCGGCGCAGCTCGTCCACCGCGGTCCGGGTGCGCAGTTCGACGCCGGCCGCGACGCAGGCCGCGGCGACCGCCTCGGGCAGCGTGCCGAGACCGCCGCGCAGGCCCTGGAAGACCGGGGTGGCGGCGATCTGCGGGCGGGTGGCCAACGCGTGCACGCCCTCGACCAGCGAGCCGCCGCTACGGGCGATCTCCAGCAGCTGCGGCACGGCGACGCGCAGCGAGATCTCGTCCGCGTGCCCGGCGTAGACGCCGCCGAGCAGCGGCTCGACCAGCCGGTCCACCACCTCGCGGCCCAGCCGGGCGGCGACGAACCGCCCGATCGCCACGTCGTCCGCGACGGCCTCACCGGCGGCCTCGTGCCGGGCCCGCTCCAGCCCCTCGGACGTGAGCACCCCGGACGCGGCCAGCGCGTCGAGGTCGCCGGGAACGCCCATCACCTGGCCGCCGGGCAGCGGCCGCAGCGCGCCGCGCGTCCAGATCGCGGCCTTGGCCGTGGTCGGCGGCTCCAGTTCGTCGCCCAGCCCGACCGCCCTGGCCAGGTCGACCGCCTCCGGCCGCCGCGCCAGCATCGACTCGGCCCCGAGGTCCACCCGGACCCCGCCGACCTCTCCGCCGCGCAGCTTCCCGCCGACCCGTTCGGACGCCTCCAGCAGCGTCACCCGGGCCCGCGCGGGCTCACCCGCGGCCCCACTCAGAAACGCGGCAGCGGCCAACCCTGCGACCCCGCCACCGATCACCACGACCTGTGCTTGCGCCATGCCTCGCAGTCTTGCAGGTCCTTACACCAACGACTCAATCCGCCCGCTTCGTCCGCTTCACGGCCGGCACGAGGGCATCGAGGTCGACGACGACGGGGAACGGCACCGGCCGCTCCAGGCGGCCCCGGAAGATCCCGGCCGGGGCGTAGGAGGTCGTACTGGTCTCAAGTTCGAAGACGTGGGCCACCGGTAGGCCGTCCTCCTCCTCGACGATCCAGTAATGCGGAATACCGGCCTCGGCGTACTTCCGCACCTTGACGAAGCGGTCACGGTCGGCTGACTCGGGCGAGACGACCTCGACGACGAGTGCCACGTCCGACGGCGCGTACCAGGTGCGGTCGGGGTCGTACTCCGCCTCCGCCACCACCAGGTCCGGCTCGGGACGATTGCGCCGGTCCAGCTTGATCGTCATCTCGCGCTCGGCCAGGAATCCGTCCGGGACGAGGCTCTCCAGCGCAACCGTCAGCCCGGAGACCACTCGGCTGTGCCAGGACCGCTGCGGGGACATCATGAAGACCAGTGCTCCGTCGATCAGTTCGGTGTGGCGCGGCGCCTGCGGCAGGTGGTCGAGATCGTCGGCGAACCACCCCTCCTCGCGGGGCGGGTACATCCAGTCCGGCAGCTCGCTCATGGGCCCACAGTAACGAGATCGGCACGTCCCCGCGGCCTTGTCCGGGGTGTGGCCGGGCCGTGATGGAGTTGCGACCTCCGGGGTGGGTCCGATCGGGCCGGGGGTCCGTCCAATGGGCTGAGCGTCCGGATCCGGGCGCCGGCCGAGGGACTTGGGGAGGGCTCGATCGTGGTGCGAGGAGTGCGCGGGGCAGGGCGGAGAGCCGGGGCGGCGGCGGCCGTGGTGGTCGCGGCGGCGGTGCTGGTCGGGGGGTGCAGCGCCGGCCGCGAGTCCGGTGTGGCGGGCGACAGCGCCAAGCGCGGCGCCGCCGCGCCGGCGGCCGCACCTCCGGTGGCGGCCTCGCCGGGCGGGGCGGGCGCCACGGGCGCCGCGGCCGGCGAGGCCGCGGGCCGGCCCGGCGGCGGGGCCGGGCAGCCGGGTGCCGTCCCGGTGGCGGACAACCGGCTGATCGCGTACACGGCGCAGCTGTCGCTGCGCAGCAAGGACGTCGCCGCGGTGCTGGCGAAGGCGCGCGAGCTGGCCTCGGCCGCCGGGGGCTACGTCGGCGGCGAGACGGTGAGCGGCGGGGGCGACGAGAACGCCGGGCAGACCGGCCAGATCACGGTCAAGGTGCCGTCGGCGACGTTCCAGCAGACGCTGGACCAGTTCGCCGCGCTCGGCGAGGTGCTGTCGCGGCGGAGCCAGGCGGACGACCTGACCCAGCAGGTGGCGGACGTGTCGAGCCGGCTGCAGACCCAGCAGGCGAGCGTCGACCGGGTCCGGGCGCTGATGGCGCAGGCCAAGTCGCTGGCCGAGATCACCAGTCTGGAGGGTGAGCTGAGCCGCCGCGAGGCGGACCTCGAATCGCTGCAGAAGCAGCTGAAGGAGTTGTCGGCCCGGACGTCGCTCTCCACCATCACGCTGGACGTGCGGCGGGAGCCGAAGCCCGTCCACGACCAACCGGACGCCAAGAAGGAGAAGGACGAAGGCTTCTGGTCCTCGGTCGGCTCCGCGCTGGGCGGCGGCTGGCACGCGCTGGTCACGGTGGTCCGCGTGCTGGCCATGGCGCTCGCGGCGGTGGCGCCGTTCCTGCTGGTGGCCGGGCCGGCGGTGCCGGCGGTCTGGCTGGTCCGGCGGCGCCGGGCCCGCACCGCCGGCGCCGCGACGGAGCCGGTGCAGCCGGTGCCGCCGATGCCGGAGCACCTGCCGGGCCCGCGGGAAGAGGCGGACGGGGAGCACCGGGGAGCCTGAGCGCACCCCGGGTACGGCGGTGGCGGGCCCTCCCCTCGGAAGGAGCCCGCCACCGGGTCGTGCCTGCAATGCCGGCCGCGCCGGCCGGGCGTCAGCGCGCGCTGGCCTCGTGCACGAACTCGACCAGCCGGCTGAGCGCGTCCGGGTCCATGCTCGGGAGCACGCCGTGGCCGAGGTTGAAGATGTGGCCGCTGGTGCCGAGCGCCTGGGCGGCGTGCAGCACCTCGCGGGCCTTGGTCTCGACGGCCTTGGTCGGCGCGAACAGTACCGCCGGGTCGAGGTTGCCCTGCAGGCCCTTGCCGGGGCCGACCCGCTCGGCGGCGACGTTCAGCGGCACCCGCCAGTCGACGCCGACGATGTCCGCGCCGGCCTGGCCCATCAGGCCCAGCAGCTCGCCGGTGCCGACGCCGAAGTGGATCCGCGGCACGCCGTAGCCGGCCACCGCGTCGAACACCTTGGTGCTGGCGGGCATCACCGAGCGGCGGTAGTCGTCCGGGGCGAGCGAGCCGACCCAGGAGTCGAACAGCTGGACCGCCGAGGCGCCGGCCTCGATCTGCACCTTGAGGAAGGCGGAGGTGATGTCGGCCAGCCGGTCGACCAGGGCGGCCCAGAGCTCGGGCTGCCCGTACATCATGGCCTTGGTGTTCTCGTGGTTCTTGGACGGGCCGCCCTCGACCAGGTAGCTGGCCAGCGTGTAGGGGGCGCCGGCGAAGCCGATCAGCGGGGTGGAGCCGAGCTCGTCGACGAGCAGGCCGACCGCCTCGGTGATGTAGGGGACGTCGTCCGGCTCCAGCGGGCGGAGCCGCTGGAGGTCCTCGGCGGTCCGGATCGGGTCGGCGATGACCGGGCCGATGCCGGGCTTGATGTCGACGTCGATGCCGATGGCCTTGAGCGGCACCACGATGTCGCTGAAGAAGATGGCCGCGTCCACCTTGTGCCGGCGCACCGGCTGCAGGGTGATCTCCTTGACCAGCTCGGGCCGCATGCAGGAGTCCAGCATGGGGATGCCCTCGCGGACCTTCAGGTACTCGGGCAGCGAGCGGCCCGCCTGACGCATGAACCAGACCGGCGTGTGCGGTACCGGCTCGTGCCGGCAGGCGCGCAGGAACGCCGAGTCGTACGCGGCGCCGCGGCGCGCGGGGGGCTGCTGGCCGGGGGCGGCGCCGGCCGGGGCGCCTGCCCGGGTGGCCGCGGAGGTGTCTGCCGTAGTCTCGCTCACGGTTCAAATCTTCGCACGCGCCCCGCACCGTCCTCCCCGGGCGGGCTCGTCGGTTCCTCCAAGATCTGGCCGGTTTGCCGTCCCGGCACGCCGCGCGGGCAGAAGTTGCGGCGATTACCCGCGTTTTCGACCTAGTCTTCGGGTCATGGCAGCGGTCGGCGGGCACCCAGCGCAGGGTGGCGGAACAGGTGGCGGGACGGGTCCGGAGGCGGCACCGAGCGAGTTCCGGGCCGCGGTCGAGGCTCTGCGGGGGGCGCGGCTGCGCCCCGAGATCGAACTCTCCGCCGCTCCGGCGCCCCGTCGGCTCGCCCCGCACGCCTTCGCGCTGACCGCCGCGGTGGACGTGGACGGCGAGGAGCTGGCCGACGGCCGGCTGGTGCTGCTCCACGACCCGGCCGGGCAGGAGGCCTGGAACGGGGACTTCCGCGTGGTGACGATGACCCGCGCCGAGCTGGAGCCCGAGATGGCCGGCGACCCGATGCTCTCCGAGGTCGGCTGGGCCTGGCTGCTGGACGCTCTGCAGGCGCACGGCGCCGGGTACGCGGAACCGTCCGGCACGGTGACCAGGTGCGCCTCGCAGTACTTCGGCGGGCTGGCGGACCGCGCGTCGTCCACCGAGATCGAGATCCGGGCCTCCTGGACGCCGTCCGACGGCCGGTTCGAGCGGCACCTCGCGGCCTGGGGGGACCTGCTCTGCATCAGCGCCGGCCTGCCGCCGGCCGCCCCCGCGCCGCAGCCCGCGGCCGACGTGCCGTCACTCGGCGGAGTGGTCCCGATGCCCGCCCGCCGGCGTCCGCGCTCGCACTGACGAGTGGCGTCCGGGCCGGTCGGCGCCGGCAGCGCCCGGCGCCACCCCCAGGGCTGACAGAGTGTGACTTCGGATCAGCTCCGCGTCAATTAACCGGTCGAGGCCGACCGATTTGCTCCGGATCCGATCGATTTTGTGCGAATTCCAGGCATGTCGTATCAGTCACCTGCGCGATTTGTCCGTATTGTTACTCACTAGATCGTGATCTTTCGCTAAAGCCGGGCACGGTAGCTGCCGAAGCAGACTGTGACCCTTTCCAAACGCGGAACACTCCGACCGCCCCCATCGGGGTTCCGTCCGCCACTCCCCGCAGGAGGCCTGGTGTCGGTCCTTCTTGAGCACCCCGCAAACGTGGTCGCCTACCGTCCGACCAAGCCCACCGCCATGGTGGTCATCGCCGATCCCCGCGTCCGCAACACCGTCACCCGCCACCTCTGGGCGCTCGGCGTCCGGGACGTGATCGAGGTGTCCTCGATCGCCGAGGCCCGCCCCCGGGTCTCCACCCCGCGCGACATCTGCGTCGCCGACGTTCACCTGCCGGACGGCTCCGGCCTGACCATCCTGGCCGAGACCCGCGCCGCGGGCTGGCCCAACGGCCTGGCGCTCTCCGCCGCCGACGACATCGGCGCGGTCCGCAGCGCGCTGGCCGGCGGCGTCAAGGGCTACGTGGTCACCGGCACCCGCACCAACGTCGCCATGCCAGGCCGCCCCGGCCTGCCGCTCGGCGCCGGCGGTCTGGCCGGCCGGATGCGCCGTCCCGGCATGCCGGGCGTGCCGGGTGCGGCCGGTGTGCCGGGCGCCCCCGGGGCCCCCGGTGCGCCGGGCGCGCAGCAGGCCGCCTACCGAGAGCTCTCCGGCCGCGAGGTCGAGGTGCTGCGACTGGTCGCCGAAGGGCAGTCGAACAAGGCGATCGGCGTCGCGATGGGACTGTCCGCACTCACCGTCAAGAGTCACCTCGCCCGCATCGCCCGCAAGCTGGGCACCGGGGACCGGGCCGGCATGGTCGCGGTCGCGCTGCGCACCGGCATCATCCACTGATCACCCGGTAGGACCGCTGCGGCGGTCTTGGAGGAACGTTCCTTCAAGACCGCCGCAGCGGTCCTGTCCGGTCCCGGTCGGCGCCCGCGCGGGCGCAAGGGCATATGCGGACTCCCGGTCTGACCAGTCCGACAACACTCCCGGCCGCGAGGACCGTCGTACCCTTGGTGGGTGACCGACGCCGTAGCAGCCATCCCAGAAGAAGCAGCCCCGGTCCCACTCCTCGAACCGAAGGAGGGGATCCCGCCAGTGGTGGCGGACGAGCGGGCGCTGGCCGCCGTCGTCGCCGCCTTCGCCGCGGGTACCGGACCGGTCGCCGTCGACGCCGAGCGGGCCTCCGGCTACCGCTACGGGCAGCGGGCGTACCTCATCCAGCTGCGCCGCGCGGGCGCCGGGACCGCGCTGATCGATCCGATCGCCTGCCCCGACCTGACCGCGCTGGGCGCGGCCCTGGCGGACACCGAGTGGGTCGTGCACGCGGCCACCCAGGACCTCCCCTGCCTCGCCGAGGTCGGCATGCGCCCGAAGCTGCTGTTCGACACCGAGCTGGCCGGCCGGATCGCCGGCTTCGCCCGGGTCGGCCTCGGGCCGATGACCGAGAGCGTGCTCGGGCTGAGCCTCGCCAAGGAGCACTCGGCGGTCGACTGGTCCACCCGGCCGCTGCCCGAGCCGTGGCTGCGCTACGCCGCTCTGGACGTCGAGGTGCTGGTCGAGCTGCGCGACGCACTCGAACAGGAGCTGGACGCCCAGGGCAAGCTCGGCTGGGCGATGGAGGAGTTCGCCGCCATCGCCGCCGCGCCCCGCCCGGCACCGCGCACCGACCCCTGGCGCCGCACCTCCCAGCTGCACAAGGTCCGCCGCCGCCGCCAGCTGGCCGTGGTGCGCGAGCTCTGGCTCGCCCGCGACCGGATGGCGCAGGAGCGCGACGTCTCGCCGGGCCGGGTGATCTCCGACGCCGCGATCGTCAACGCCGCGCTGGCCATGCCGCTCAACCTCGCCGGGCTGCAGGCCGTCCAGGGCTTCGGGCCGCGGGTGCACCGGCGGCAGCTGGAGCAGTGGCTGGCCGCCGTGCAGCGGGGCCGGGACGTCCCGGAGAACCAGCTGCCGCCGGCCACCGCGCCGCACGACGGCCCGCCGCCGCCGCGCGCCTGGGCCGAGAAGGACCCGGTGGCGGCCGCCCGGCTGTCCGGGGCGCGGGCCGCGGTCACCGAGCTGGCCGAGGCGCACAACCTGCCGGCCGAGAACCTGATCACCCCGGACCTGGTCCGCCGCGTCTCGTGGGAGCCGCCGGCCGACCCGAGCGCCGCCGACGTGGCCGCCGCGCTGCGCCGGCTCGGCGCCCGGCAGTGGCAGGTCGACCTGGTGGCCCCGGTGGTCGCCGCCGCCTTCGCCAAGGCCGCGGCCCAGCCGCCGCAGGCCGACTGAGGCCGGCCGCCGCCCGCCGGGCGGCGGCCGCCACAGCACCGCCACACCGCCGCCACCGCGCGGCCACAGCACACCGAAGGGGATGCCGTCCGAGGGCGGCATCCCCTTCGCCGTCCCCGCGGACCTGCAGAGGTGTCCCGGGGGGACGTGTCGCGGGACACACCCGGAGATCCGGCCGCCGGGCCTGGGCAGGTTGGTTACCGGCGGGTAGCATGACCGTGAAGCGGCGCCGCTCACGTCCCGACTGCGACGGACGGCGGCAGCCTGCCCACCTCAACCTGTTGGTCCCTGGGAGGAGAGCCCCCGTGCCTCGTACCGCGAGGGACGTCGTCTTCGTCGATGGCGTCCGCACCCCGTTCGGCAAGGCCGGCCCGAAGGGCATCTACCACGAGACGCGCGCCGACGACCTCGTCGTCAAGTGCATCCGGGAGCTCGTGCGCCGTAACCCGAACCTGCCCGTCGAGCGGATCGACGAGGTCGCCATCGCGGCCACCACGCAGATCGGCGACCAGGGTCTGACCATCGGCCGCACCGCGGCCCTGCTGTCCGGCCTGCCGAAGTCCGTTCCGGGCTACGCGATCGACCGCATGTGCGCCGGCGCGCTGACCGCCGTGACCACCACCGCCGGCGGCATCGCCTTCGGCGCGTACGACGTGGTCGTGGCCGGCGGTGTCGAGCACATGGGCCGTCACCCGATGGGCGAGGGCGTCGACCCGAACCCGCGCTTCGTCTCCGAGAAGCTCGTCGACGAGTCCGCCCTGTTCATGGGCATGACCGCGGAGAACCTGCACGACCGGTTCCCGCACATCACCAAGGAGCGCTGCGACGCCTACGCCGTGCGCTCGCAGGAGAAGGCCGCCAAGGCGTACGCCAACGGCGACATCCAGCCGGACCTGGTGCCGATCTCGATCCGCAACACCAACCCCGAGGTCGGCGAGACCGGCTGGGGCCTGGCCACCGTGGACGAGCCGCTGCGCCCGGGCACCACGATGGAGTCCCTGGCCGGCCTGAAGACCCCGTTCCGCCCGCACGGCAACATCACCGCGGGCAACTCGGCCGGTCTGAACGACGGTGCCACCGCCTCCCTGCTGGCCGCCGAGGACGTCGCCGAGGAGCTCGGCCTCCCGGTCAAGATGCGCCTGGTCTCGTACGCCTTCGCGGGCGTCGAGCCCGAGGTGATGGGCATCGGCCCGGTGCCGGCCACCGAGAAGGCGCTGGCCAAGGCCGGTCTGACCATCGACGACATCCAGGCCTTCGAGGTCAACGAGGCCTTCGCCGTCCAGGTGCTGGCCTTCCTGGACCACTACGGCATCGCGGACGACGACGAGCGGGTCAACCCGTTCGGCGGCGCGATCGCCTTCGGCCACCCGCTGGCCTCCTCCGGCGTGCGCCTGATGAACCAGCTGGCGCGCCGCTTCGAGCAGCGCCCGGACGTCCGCTACGGCCTCACCACGATGTGCATCGGCTTCGGCATGGGCGGCACCATCATCTGGGAGAACCCGCACTTCGAGGGTGGTAAGTGACCATGAGCACCACGACTGAGCTGCTGACCCGTGGCGCCGAGCTGTTCCCCGGCGAGGTCGTCACCACCGCCCACGTCCGCCACCTGGACCTGCCGCTGCAGGCCGGCAAGCTGGCGCTGGTCACCCTGGACAACGGCTTCGACCACACCAAGCCGACCACCTTCGGCCCGGGCTCGCTGCTGAAGCTGGACGCGGCGCTCGACCAGGTCGAGGCCGAGGCCGCCGAGGGCAAGATCGTCGGCGTCGCCATCACCGGCAAGCCGTTCATCTTCGCGGTCGGCGCCGACCTCAAGGGCGTCGAGCTGCTCAAGGAGCACGCGGACGCGCTGGCCATCGGCAAGGGCGGCCACGACGTCTTCAAGCGGATCGCCGCGCTGCCCGTCCCGTCCTTCGCGTTCTACAACGGCGCGGCGATGGGCGGCGGCGTCGAGGTCGGCCTGCACTGCACCTACCGCACGGTCAGCGCGGGCGTTCCGGCCTTCTCGCTGCCCGAGGTCTTCCTGGGCCTCGTCCCCGGCTGGGGCGGCTGCACCATCCTGCCGAACCTGATCGGTCCGGCGAAGGCCGTCAAGGTCATCATCGAGAACTCGATGAGCCAGAACAAGCAGCTCAAGGGCAAGGAGGTCTTCGAGCTCGGCATCGCCGACGCGATCTTCGAGCCGGCCGACTTCCTGGAGCAGTCGCTGCTCTGGGCCGCCAAGGTCCTCAAGGGCGACGTGGTCGTCGAGCGCGAGGCGATCGACCGCGGCAAGGCCTGGGACGACGCCGTCGCCTGGGGCCGCCTGGTCGCCGACGCCAAGGTGCACGGCGCCGCGCCGGCCGCCTACAAGGCGCTGGACATCATCGCCCAGGTCAAGGACGAGGACCTGCAGGCGGGCTTCGACGCCGAGGACGCAGCCCTGGCCGACCTCATCATGAGCGGCGAGCTGCGCAGCGGCATCTACGCCTTCAACCTGGTGCAGCGCCGGGCCAAGAAGCCGTTCGGTGCCCCGGACAAGTCGCTGGCCCGCCCGGTCACCAAGGTCGGCGTCGTCGGCGCCGGTCTGATGGCCTCGCAGCTGGCGCTGCTGTTCGCCCGCCGCATGGAGGTGCCGGTGGTCCTCACCGACATCGACCAGGAGCGCATCGACAAGGGCGTCGGCTACGTCCACGCCGAGATCGACAAGCTGCTCGGCAAGGGCCGGATCGGCCAGGACAAGGCCAACCGCCTCAAGGGTCTGGTCACCGGCTCGCTCGACAAGGCCGCCGGCTTCGCCGACGCGGACTTCGTGATCGAGGCCGTGTTCGAGGAGATGGGCGTCAAGCAGACCGTCTTCGCCGACCTGGAGAACGTGGTCTCGCCGACCTGTGTGCTGGCGACCAACACCTCCTCCCTCTCGGTCACCGAGATGGCCTCGAAGCTGAAGCACCCCGAGCGGGTCGTCGGCTTCCACTTCTTCAACCCGGTCGCGATCCTGCCGCTGCTGGAGATCGTCCGCGGCGAGCAGACCGACGACGCCTCGCTGGCCACCGCCTTCGGCGTCTCGAAGAAGCTGAAGAAGACCGCGGTGCTGTGCAAGGACGCCCCGGCGTTCGTGGTGAACCGGATCCTGACCCGCTTCATGGGCGAGATCCAGGGCATCATCGACGAGGGCACCCCGATCGCCACGGTCGAGAAGGGCGTCGAGCCGCTCGGCCTGCCGATGTCCCCGATCATGCTGCTGGAGCTGGTCGGCCCGGCCATCGCGCTGCACGTCTCGGAGACCCTGCACGGCGCCTTCCCGGAGCGGTTCACCGTCTCCGAGAACCTCGGCAAGGTGGTCAAGGCCGGCAAGCGCGGCTTCTACACCTGGGTCGACGGCAAGCAGGTGCTCGACCCCGAGGTGCTGGAGCTGCTCTCCTTCGGCGACAGCGTGCTGACCGAGGAGCAGGTCCTCGGCCGCGCCCTCGACGCCGTGGCGCAGGAGATCGGCCTGATGCTGGAGGAGGGTGTCGTCGGCGAGGCCCAGGACATCGACCTCTGCATGATCACCGGTGCCGGCTGGCCCTTCCACCTGGGCGGGATCACCCCGTACCTGGACCGTGAGGGCGTCTCGGAGCGGGTGAACGGCAAGCGGTTCCTCGCCCCGGGTGTGGCCTCGGTGCCCGCCTAGCAGTGACGCGGAAGGGCCCCGGTGACCTGATGGTCACCGGGGCCCTTCCGCGTCCATGGGGGGCGGCTTCCGGGCGTCCCTGTACCGGCGCGGCCGCGTGGCCCGGCGCCGGGGTGGCCCCCGGCGCCGGGCGGGTCTCAGCGCTTGAGGCGGTAGACCACGGTGTCGGCGAAGACGCCGACCATCTCGTAGTGGGTGTCCAGCAGGTTCTCGATCTTCGGGATCTGGGTGGGCTGGTACGGCGACAGGCCGGAGTCGTCCACGACCACCTCGGGCAGGCCGTTGTCGACCAGCTCCTTGTCGAAGGTCTGCCAGGCGTTGCTGACGCTGAACTGCTCGCCGACGTTGAGGCTGCCGTCCTTGCCGCCGCTGTAGTTGGTCAGGAAGCCCGCGGTCAGGTAGCGGGTGGCCGGCTTCCGGTCGGCCAGCCAGTACAGCTCGGGGTGCATGCCCCAGACCAGCACGGTGTCCTTGGGGGTGGTCTGAGCGGCGACCGCGGTGGCCACCTCGGTGGTCCGGTCCAGCCGCTCCCCCGGCCAGGCCAGCGCCAGCGTCCAGAAGGCCGTGGCGGCGACCGTGGTGTACACCAGGACGGGCTTCCAGCGGACCGCCGAGGTGGCGACCGCGCCCGTGCCCAGCAGCACCAGCGGCGGCATCAGCTGCAGGTAGTAGTGGCCGAAGAAGTGGAAGCCCACGCTGACCGCGACGGCCGAGGAGAGCAGCCAGACCCAGAGGTCGGCGGTGGAGCCGTGCTCCTCGCCGGCGACCGGCAGCGGCCGGTGCCGGTGCTTCAGCCAGAGCCGGCGGCCGACCGGCAACAGGAAGCCCAGGCCGGCCGCGGCCAGGATCGCCGAGTTGCCCAGCGCCCGGCCGGTCATCTGCAGCCAGGCGCCGCCGAAGGAGGCGTAGTCGCCGCTGCCGGTGACCACCCAGAACAGGAAGCCCTTGGGCTTGGTGAGGATCACCGCGACCAGCGCTATCGGCAGTGTGAACCCGAAGCCGATCTTGAACAGCGCGGGCGGCCAGCGCACGCCGCGCCGGCGGGCGTCCTGGAAGAGCATCCAGAGCACCGGCAGCAGCACCGCGCCGCCGGTCTGCTTGGTGAGCGAGCAGAGGGCCACCGCGATACCCGCGGCCAGCCAGCGGCGCCGCTCGGCGTACCGGAAGGCCGCCACCATGGCGGGCAGCATGAAGACCTCGAAGGTGGCCGCCTGGGTGTCCTCCGGCGAGAGCCCGATGGAGACCAGCAGGTAGAGCAGGCCCGCGCCGGCGCCGGCCCGGTTTCCCCAGCGGCCGCGGGCGATCGAGGCCAGCAGGATCGCGGTGACCAGGTGGGCGGCCACCGCCAGGGTGCGCAGCGGCCAGAGCGAGGCCGAGCCGAAGACCGCGAAGCAGGCCTGGTAGAGCCAGGGCAGCAGCGGTGGCTTCCGGTCGACCACGGTGTCGTACAGCACGCCGCCGTCGGCCAGCATCCGGGCCTGGGTGGCCAGGAAGCCCTCGTCGGGGCTCCAGACGGGCCTGACGAAGGACGGGATGTGGGTCACGAGCGCGACCAGGGCCAGCACCGGCACCAGCCTCGTCCAGTAACCCTGGCGGACGCGGTCGCGCAGGCGCTCGGCGAGCCCGGCGAGGCGGGGGCGGGTGGGGGTCGGCACGGATGACAACCTACCGGGCGGGATCGGCGCGGGCTGCGCCGGTCCCGCCTTTCGGTGCGATTATCAGCGTGTTCCCCGGGGAACTGTTGCCCAGTTGTCGCAAACGGCGGTCGTGGGCCGAACGGGTCAGGCCTCGACGGGCGCCACGTCCAGACGGGCGAGCCGGGAGACCAGGGCGGTCACCTGGCGGGCGATGTCCGGACCGTTGAGGCCGATCTCGGCGAGGATCTCGCCCCGCGAGGCGTGGTCCAGGAACTCCTGCGGGATGCCGAAGTCGCGCAGCGGGACGTCCACCTCGGCGTCGCGCAGCGCCTGCGCGACCGCGGCGCCCACGCCGCCGACCCGGCCGTTGTCCTCGATGGTGACGACCGCGCGGTGCTCGGCGGCCAGGCCCGGCAGGGCCGGGTCGACCGGCTTGACCCAGCGCGGGTCCACCACGGTCGAGGTGATGCCCTGGGCGGCCAGCAGGTCGGCCACCTCCAGGCTGGTCTGGGCCATCGCGCCGACCGAGACGATCAGCACGTCGGCGCGGCGGCCCTCGGTGCCGTCCTCGTCGGCGCGCAGCACGTCCATGCCGCCGATCCGGCCGACCGCGGGGACGGCCGGGCCGACCGTGCCCTTGGAGTAGCGGACCACGGTCGGGGCGTCCTTGACCTCGACGGCCTCGCGCAGCTGGGCGCGGACCTGGTCGGCGTCGCGCGGGGCGGCCATCCGCAGGCCCGGGACGACCTGGAGGATCGACATGTCCCACATGCCGTTGTGCGAGGCGCCGTCGGTGCCGGTGACGCCGGCCCGGTCCAGCACGAAGGTGACGCCGAGCTTGTGCAGCGCAACGTCCATCAGGACCTGGTCGAAGGCCCGGTTGAGGAAGGTCGCGTAGACCGCGAACACCGGGTGCAGGCCGTTGGTGGCGAGGCCGGCCGCGCTGGTGACGGCGTGCTGCTCGGCGATGCCGACGTCGAAGATGCGGTCCGGGAACGCCTTGGCGAAGGGCGCGAGCCCGACCGGGTGGAGCATCGCGGCGGTGATGCCGACGATGTCCTCGCGCTCGTGGCCGAGTGCGACCATCTCCTCGCCGAAGACCGAGGTCCAGTCCTTGCCCGAGCTCTTCACCGGCAGGCCGGTGTCCGGGTGGATCACCCCGACCGCGTGGAAGCGGTCCTCCTCGTTGTTCTCGGCGGCGTGGTAGCCGCGGCCCTTCTCGGTGAGGCAGTGCACGATCACCGGGCCGCCGAAGCCGCGCGCCTTGGTGAGCGCGGACTCCAGCGCGGTGAGGTCGTGGCCGTCGATCGGGCCGATGTACTTGAGGCCGAGGTCCTCGAACATGCCCTGCGGGGCGATGAAGTCCTTGAGGCCCTTCTTGGCGCCGTGCAGCGTGTCGAACAGCTGCTGGCCGACCACCGGGGTGCGCTGCAGGGCGTCCTTGCCCCAGGACAGGAAGCGCTCGTAGCCCTGGGTGGTGCGCAGCGTGGCGAGGTGGTTGGCGAGGCCGCCGATGGTCGGGGAGTAGGAGCGCTCGTTGTCGTTGACGACGATGACGACCGGCAGGTCCTGGGCGTCGGCCAGGTTGTTGAGCGCCTCCCAGGCCATGCCGCCGGTGAGCGCGCCGTCGCCGATGACCGCGACGACCGGGTCCGACTTGCCGAGGATCTTGTTGGCCTTGGCCAGGCCGTCGGCGTAGGAGATGACGGTGGAGGCGTGCGAGTTCTCGATCACGTCGTGCTCGGACTCGGCGCGCGAGGGGTAGCCGGACAGGCCGCCGCTCATCTTCAGCCGGGAGAAGTCCTGGCGGCCGGTGAGCAGCTTGTGGACGTAGCTCTGGTGGCCGGTGTCGAAGAGGATGCGGTCGCGCGGCGAGTCGAAGACCCGGTGCAGCGCGACGGTGAGCTCCACCACGCCGAGGTTGGGGCCGAGGTGGCCGCCCGTCTTGGAGACCTCCGTCACCAGGAAGGTCCGGATCTCCTCGGCCAGGGTGGCCAGCTGTGCGGGCGTGAGCCGGTCGAGATCGCGCGGTCCCCGAATGCGGGTCAGCAGGGCCACCCGTTCCTCCTCGTTCAAGTTCGCGGACCGCGGGCGGTCCGGCGGGCGTCGCTGCCCGGTGTGCCGACGTGCTCCGACGGTCGTCTCGGTCGGTGCCGACCGGTCGAGTCTAATGTCCGCCCACCCGACGCCGAGCGGGGTGCCCGGTGCCGTACGCCGGTAACCCCCCTCATCCTGCGGTTCTCGCCCCGGAGCCGGGCGTGGCGGCCCGCGTGGCGGTTCCCGCGGGCCGCCCGTATCGCACTCACGTACGGGCGGCGGACGCCTGTGCGGGGCGGCCGAGCGCCCCGGAGTCACCCATCTCGCTCATCACCAGCGCCAGCGCGCCGAGCACCTCGGCCCGGCCGCCCAGGGTGCCGGGGACCACCGAGAGCTGGCGGGCGGCGCTCGGGATGGCGTAGCGGGCCACCGAGTCCCGGATCGGGGCCAGCACCAGCTCGCCGGCGTCGGCGAGGTCGCCGCCGAGGATCACCCGGCGGGGGTTGAGCAGGTTGCACAGGGTCGCCACGCCGGTGCCGATCTGCCGGCCGGCGTCGGCGATCACCCGGCGGCAGCCGAGGTCGCCCTGCTGGGCCAGCTCGACCACCCGGGGCAGGGTGAGGTCCGGGCCGAGGGTGGAGGTGAGCAGGCCCAGCAGGTAGCGGGAGCCGACGAAGGTCTCCAGGCAGCCGCGGTTGCCGCAGCGGCAGACCGGGCCGGCCTCGTCCAGGGTGATGTGCCCTATCTCGCCGGCGGTGCCGCCCGGGCCCCGGTAGATCTGGCCGTTGACCACCAGGCCGGCGCCGACGCCGCTGGCCACCTTGATGTAGGCGAGGTCGCTCAGGCCGCGGCCGGCGCCCCAGACCAGTTCGCCGAGCGCACCGAGGTTGGCGTCGTTGTCCACGTGCACCGGCATGCCCAGGCGCTCGGCCAGTTCGTGGCCGGGGGCGATGCCGGTCCAGCCGGGCAGGATCGCGGTCGAGCCGAGCGCGCCGGTCTCCACGTCGATCGGGCCGGGGACGCCGAGGCCGACGCCGATCACCTTGTCCGGGCGGAAGCCGGCCTGCTGGAGCAGCCGCTCGACCAGCGCCTCGGCGCGGTCGAAGCCCTGGGCGGCGGAGACGTCGACGTCGATCGGGGCGCTCTCCTCGGCGAGCACGCGGTGCGCGAGGTTGCCGACGGCGACGCGGAGGTGGGTGTGGCCGAAATCGATCCCCACCACGATGCCGGCGTCGCCGCTGAGCGACACGCTGCGGGCGCGGCGGCCCCCGGAGGAGGTGTCGGCCACCACGACGGTGCCGCTCTCCTTGAGCTCCCGGACGATGTTGGACACGGTGGCTGCGGAGAGCCCGGTGCTGCGCGCGATCTCGGCCTGGGTCAGCGAGCCGGCCATCCGTACCGCGCGGAGCACCCGCTCCAGGTTCGCCCGGTGCAGTGAGGACTGCGAGCCCGGTGTGTCCGTCGACATGATCCACCCTCCCAAGGGCAGGGGAACCGCTCGGCCGGGTATTCCCCTTTCAACTCCTGAAGCCTAGGCCCTGACGCGTCCGGACGGGGCGGCGACCGGCGAGGCGGGTGGGGGGCGGGGGCGCACCGGGGCGCCACGGCGACCTGCGGGAAGCGGTCGGGCGGCGCCGCCCGACGTGGCGACACGCCCGGCCGGGCAAGGGGCGGACGGCGGGGAAGCCCGGCAGCTCAGCGGGATGACGGGGGCGCTGCGGGGCTCCTGCGACCGGGTGAAATCGGGCCACCCGTACCATGGTGCCCAATCTCACCCGTCCCACGGTCCACGGATGCGATCCGGCCGGGGGACGATTTCCAGACATGACGGGGCATCAGATGGCAGGGGATCACCCTACTCCAGGGGCGGGCGACTCGCCCGGCAGCAGTCCGGCGGACAACCGGGGCGTATCGCTCGGACGCAAGCCGGGCGTCGACCCGGCGGCCGTGGCGGACCAGATGACACGGCTCGACGGGGCGCCGATCCCGGGTCAGGGCGGCCCGGCCGCACCGGCCGCGCCCGGCACGCCGCCGCAGCCCCCGGCCCAGCCGCCGGCACCGGGCAGCGACTACGCCTACGCGCCCACCGCCGCCGCGGGCTTCCCCGCCCAGGCTCCGCCACCACCGGGCGCCGCGCCCCTCGGCCCGTACGACCCGGCCCCGACCAACGGTCAGGGCTACGGCTACCCGGGCCAGCAGCAGGCCGACGGCGGCTACGGCTACCCGCAGCAGCAGACCGGGTTCAGCTACCCCGGCGCGCCGGTGGCGCAGCCGCCCAAGCAGCGCAACCCCGTGATGCTCTGGGGCGGCATCATCGGCGGTGTGCTGGCGATCGCCATCATCGCCGGCCTGGTCGTCCTGTTCACCCAGAACGACAACCCGGACAACCCGACCGCCAACCCCAGTACGTCGACCGGCCCCAACACCGACCCCAGCGCCTCGACCGGCTCGGGCGGTTCGAGCGGCGGTTCGGGCGGTGGCGGCGGCGGCAAGGCCGGTGCCTACAACCTCGCCTGGAGCGCCCCCAAGCCGACCGCCGCGGCGAGCGGTTCGCAGCTGCTCGGCATCTGGGGCGCCGACAAGACCGTGGTGCGCGCCGACAGCTACGGCATCCGCGGCCTCAACGCGGCCGACGGCAAGGAGCTGTGGAGCATCGCGCCGCCGTCCGGCAGCAAGGAGTTCTGCGCCGCCTCGTACGGGGTCAACTCCAAGCACATCGCCGCCGTCGCGCTCAACACCGGCGACAGCGACTGCTCGACCGTCGGCGCGATCGACGTCAGCACCGGCAAGCTGCTCTGGACCGTCAAGGCCAGCCAGGAGCGGATGTCCTACCCGACCCTGACCGTCACGGACAAGGTCATCGGCATCGGCGCCGGCAACGTGGTCGGCGCGGTGAACGTCGCCGACGGCTCGCCGGCCTGGCAGTTCCAGCCGCGCGAGAAGGACTGCAGCGTCTACGGCAAGGCGGCCGGCAACCAGATCGCGGTCAGCGACCGCTGCTACGGCCTCAACACCACCACCAAGTCCCAGCTGGTCGTGGTGGACGCCGACACCGGCAAGACCGCCACTTCGGCGCCGATCACGCTCACCGGCAGCATCGAGCGGGTCGACAAGGTCATCTCGGACCAGCCGCTGGTGCTGCTGGTGACCAACGGCCCGAACGGCGACTACATCCTGCCGTTCGACAAGAGCACCAAGCCGATGACCCCGATGTCGGTCAAGGAGCCCGGCGCCGACAGCCTGCGCCTCTCCGGCCAGTCCGACGCGTTCACCCAGAACGTGGTCAGCGGCAACACGCTCTACGTCCAGGTCAACCCGAGCAAGCCGGCCGTCAACGCCTACGACCTGACCACCGGCAAGCGGCTCTGGTCGTCCAACGGCGGCAACGACGACGACATCCGGCTGGTCTCCGGCACCGACAAGGACGGCAAGGTCCGCGCGGTGGTGGACATGGGCTACAACAAGGACGCCAAGCTGGTCACGCTCTCGCCGACCGACGGCAAGCCGACCGACCTCGGCACCATCACCTCGCAGAAGAGCACCGACTTCATCAGCATCACCAGCACCGAGTACGTGCTGCAGTCGGACGGTTCGCTGTACGGGTTCTCCCGCAGCTCCGGCTCGGACTCCCCGGTGCTGAAGTACGCGAAGAAGTGACGCGCCGACACCGTTGACGCTCCACCCCTCCGGGCGGGGCGGGCGGGCCCCCGAGGCCTGCCCGCCCCGCCCGGAGCTATTTCCCCCGGAGCGGCACGGCGGGCATGGGAGGATGCGGACCACCAGCCTGACGAAGGAGTCCAGCGAGTGCCCGGCACCAACCTGACCCGTGAGGAGGCCCGTACCCGGGCCGACCTCCTGCACGTGGATGCGTACGACATCGAGCTCGACCTGAGCTCGGCCCGTGAGGGAGGCACCTTCCGGTCCACCACCGTGGTCCGGTTCACCGCCACCACCCCCGGCGCGGCCACCTTCATCGACCTCGTCGCCCCGAGCGTCGAGGAGATCACCCTCAACGGCGAGCGGCTCGACAACGCCAACTTCGCCGACAGCCGGATCGCGCTGCCCGGCCTGGCCGCCGAGAACGTGCTGAAGGTCGTCGCCGACTGCGCCTACACCAACACCGGTGAGGGCCTGCACCGGTTCGTCGACCCGGTCGACGGCGAGACCTACCTCTACACCCAGTTCGAGGTGCCGGACGCCCGCCGGGTCTTCGCCTCCTTCGAACAGCCCGACCTCAAGGCCGCATTCGCCTTCACCGTGACCGCGCCCGAGGGCTGGGTCGTGGTCTCCAACTCCCCCACCCCGACCCCGGCCGGCGACGGCCCGACCCGGACGTGGACCTTCGAGCCGACCGGCCGGATCTCCAGCTACATCACCGCGCTGATCGCCGGCCCGTACGTCGGCGTCTTCGACGCCTACGAGAACGGCGACCAGAAGGTGCCGCTGGGCGTCTACTGCCGCCCCTCGCTGCGCGAGTTCCTGGATGCCGAGGCCGTCTTCGAGGTCACCAAGCAGGGCTTCGACTACTTCCAGGAGAAGTTCGACTACCGCTACCCGTTCGCCAAGTACGACCAGCTGTTCGTGCCGGAGTTCAACGCCGGCGCGATGGAGAACGCCGGCGCCGTCACCCTGCGCGACCAGTACGTGTTCCGCTCCAAGGTGACCGACGCCGCGTACGAGGCGCGGGCCGCCACGATCCTGCACGAGCTCGCCCACATGTGGTTCGGCGACCTCGTCACCATGGAGTGGTGGAACGACCTCTGGCTGAACGAGTCGTTCGCCACCTACGCCGAGGCCGTCTGCCAGGCCGAGGCGCCCGGCTCGCGGTGGCCGCACTCGTGGACCACCTTCGCCAACCAGATGAAGACCTGGGCGTACCGGCAGGACCAGCTGCCGTCCACCCACCCGATCATGGCCGACATCAACGACCTGGAGGACGTCCAGGTCAACTTCGACGGCATCACCTACGCCAAGGGCGCCTCGGTGCTCAAGCAGCTGGTGGCCTACGTCGGCCAGGACGCCTTCTTCGAGGGCGTGCGGGCCTACTTCAAGCGGCACGCCTGGGGCAACACCCGCCTGAGCGACCTGCTCGGCGCCCTGGAGGAGGCCAGCGGACGCGACCTCAAGGCCTGGTCCAAGGCCTGGCTGGAGACGGCCGGCATCAACGTGCTGCGCCCGGCCATCACCCTCAACACCGACGGCGAGATCGAGTCCTTCGCCGTCCTCCAGGAGGCCCCCGCGCTGCCGGCCGGCGCCAAGGGCGAGGCGGTGCTCCGCCCGCACCGGATCGCCGTCGGCCTGTACGAGCTGGCCGACGGCGCGCTGGTGCGCACCGACCGGATCGAGCTGGACGTCGACGGCCCGCGCACCGAGGTGCCGCAGCTGGTCGGCCGCCACCGCCCGGCCGTCGTCCTGCTCAACGACGACGACCTCTCCTACGCCAAGGTCCGCCTCGACGAGGACTCGCTGGCCGTCGTCGCCGAGCACCTCGGCGACTTCACCGACTCGCTGCCGCGCGCGCTCTGCTGGGCCTCCGCCTGGGACATGACCCGCGACGGCGAGATGGCCGCCCGCGACTACCTGGCGCTGGCCGTCTCCGGCCTCGGCCGGGAGTCCGACATCGGCGTCGTCCAGTCGGTGCACCGCCAGGTCAAGCTCGCCCTGGACGCCTACGCCGACCCGGCCTGGCGCGAGCAGGGCCTGGCCCGCTGGGCCGAGACCGCCGAGGCGCAGCTGCGCGCCGCCGAGCCGGGCAGCGACCACCAGCTGGCCTGGGCCCGCGCACTGGCCGCGGTCGCCCGCACCGAGGGGCAGCTGGGCCTGCTCGCCGGGCTGCTGGACGGCTCGGTCGAGGTCAAGGGCCTGGCCGTCGACACCGAGCTGCGCTGGACGCTGCTCGGCCGGCTGGCGGCCACCGGGCGCGCCGACGAGGCCGCGATCGCGGCCGAGCTGGAGCGGGACAACACCGCGGCCGGCCAGGAGCACGCCGCCACCTGCCGCGCCGCCCGCCCGACGGCCGAGGCCAAGGCGGAGGCCTGGGCCTCGGTGGTGGAGTCGGACAAGCTCACCAACTACGTCCAGGAGGCCGTGATCGCCGGCTTCCAGCAGGCCGACCAGCGGGAGCTGCTGGCGCCGTACGCCGCGAAGTACTTCGCGGCCGTCAAGGGCGTCTGGGAGACCCGCAGCCACGAGATCTCGCAGCAGATCATCGTCGGCCTGTACCCGTCGCTCCAGGTCGAGCAGGCCACGCTGGACGCGACCGACGCCTGGCTGGCCGCGGCCGAGCCGGCTCCGGCGCTGCGCCGGCAGGTCGTCGAGGCGCGGGCCGGGGTCGAGCGCGCGCTGAAGGCGCAGGCGGCGGACCACGCGGCCGGCGCCCGGGCGCTGGGGCACTGACGTCGGCCGTGGGGGCCGCGGGTTCCGCCCGCGGCCCCCACGGGCACCGGGGGCCGTCGGCCGCCCGGACGGCGCGGGAACGCCCGGACGCCGTAAAAACGCCCGAGGGGGCGCCGGACAGCACGTCCGGCGCCCCCTCGGGCGTTGTACGGGGCTTGGTGGAGGGCCCGCGGCTACTTCTTCTTGTCCTTGCTGCCGTACGGCATCCCGGCCAGCGCGCCGATGACCACGAAGAGGCCGATCGGCAGGAGCACGAACAGGCCGAGGGTCTGGGCGACGCTCAGGCCCGTACCCGGGTCGTCGCCGTCGTCCCGGGTGAGGGCCATGGCGGGCGACGACAGCAGCATCATCAGCGTGACCGTTGCGGTGACCGCGCCGGCTCGCAAAGCGTTCCTCTTGTCCACGTCGCCCAACTTACCCGCCGCTTACGTCGCCGCGCGCGGCGGGGTCGGCCTTTCGGGCCCGTCGAGCAGGACGGAAGCGAGCGCGGCGGCCGCCGGGTCCGCGGCCAGCCCGTCCAGGGTCACCGGGGCCCCCTCGCCGTCGGCGATCGGCAGCCGCCAGTTCGGGTACTGGTCCCACGTCCCGGGCAGGTTCTGCGGGCGCGGATCGCCCACCAGGTCCGGCAGCCAGACCCCGACCAGCTCGGCCGGGGTGGCCCGCAGGAACCGGTACAGCGCCTGCGCGGAAAGCGGCTCGTCCTCGGTCAGCAGGCCGAGCGAGGCCAGCTCCGCCCGCCAGTCGGCCAGCTCCGTCGCCGCCTCGGTCTGCTCCTCGCCGAGCGTGCGGGCCAGCAGGCCGAGCCGGTGCCGCAGCTCGACGTGCTCGCCGGACAGCCGGGCGGCGGTGCTCGGCAGGTCATGGGTGGTCAGGGTGGCCAGGCTGCCCGGCCGCCAGCGCTCCGGGGCGAGGATCTCGCCCTTCGCCTGCCAGTCCCGCTCGAACCAGAGCACGGAGGTACCGAGGATGCCGCGCACCGCCAGCTCCTCCCGGACCCCCGGCTCCACCGTGCCGAGGTCCTCGCCGATCACCGCCGTGCCCGCCCGGTGCGCTTCCAGGGCCAGCACCCCGAGCATCGCCTCAGCGTCGTAGCGGACGTACGCACCCTCGGTCGCCGCGTGGCCGGCCGGCACCCACCAGAGCCGGAACAGGCCCATCACGTGGTCGATCCGGATCGCGCCCGCGTGCCGGGCCGCCGAACGGAGCAGCTCCGCGTACGGGGCGTAGCCGGCCGCGGCCAGGGCGTCCGGGCGCCAGGGCGGCAGGCCCCAGTCCTGGCCGTGGGCGTTGAAGGCGTCCGGCGGCGCGCCGACCGAGATGCCGGTGGCGAGCACGTCCTGCAGCGCCCAGGCGTCGGCCCCGTCCGGGTGCGCCCCGACGGCGAGGTCGTGGATCAGGCCGACCGGCATGCCCGCGGCGCGGGCCGCCTGCTGGGCGCCGGCGAGCTGCTGGTCCACCTGCCAGGCGAGCCAGCGGTGGAACTCGACGGCCTCCGCGTGCTCCTCGGCCGCCAGCCGGACGTGCGGGCTGTCCGGGTGGCGCAGGCCCTTCGGCCAGGTGTGCCGGTCGGCGCCGTGCACCTCGGCGAGGGCGTTCCAGAGCGCGAACCGCTCCAGCCACTCGCCCTCCCGCCGCCGGTACGCCTCGTACGCGGCCCGGCGCCCGGCGCCGCGCGGCACCTCGTGCAGCAGCTCCAGGGCCCGGCGCTTCAGCGCCCAGACCGCGTCCCGGTCGATCAGTCCGTCGTGGGAGAGGACCTCGGCGCGCAGCCGGGCGGCGCGCCGGACCAGCTCGTCGGCCTCGGCGCGCTGCTCGCCGGTCAGGTAGGCGTACTCGGGGACGGCCTCGACCCGCAGGTGGACCGGGTCGGCGAAGCGGCGGGAGGAGGGGCGGTAGGGCGACGGGTCGGAGGGGGTCGTGGGCAGGGCCGCGTGCAGCGGGTTGATCTGCACGAACCCCGCGCCGAGGCCCGCCGCCCACTGGGTGAGCTCGGCGAGGTCGCCGAGGTCGCCCATGCCCCAGGAGCGCTCCGACAGGACGGAGTAGAGCTGGGCGAGGAAGCCCCAGCTGCGGCCGGGCAGCTTCGGCAGGCGCTCGGGGGCGACGATCAGGTGGGCGCGCTGCTCCGTCCCGTTCGTCACCGCCCTGAGGGTGTGCCGGCCGAGCGGCAGGTCGGCGGGCAGCCAGTGCGAGTGACCGCACGGCAGCTCCCAGACGCCGCCGTCCTCCAGCTCGACCGCGAGCCGCGCGTCCGCCGGCACGTCCAGCGCCGTCCGGCGCCCCTGCCGCACCACCACGGTCGGCGGCAGCAACCGCGCCCGCTGCTCGGCCCGGTGACGCTCCAGGGCTCCCCGTGCGGCCTCGGGCGTCCCCGCCTCCACCCCCAGGGCGGCCAGCACCGCGACCAGCGTCCGCGCCGAGGGCCGGTAGGTCGTGTCCACTCCGTACGCCTGCGCCAGCGCCACCAGTTCGGCCGGGGGCGGCGGGGCGTCCTGCGCCGGCACCTCCAGGCCCTCGGCTCCGTCACGATCGAGATAAGCGGCCACTCGCGGCTCCTGCGGTGTCTCGGCAACGCCCGGTCAGAACAGCCACAGTCCTACCCGCGTAACGCCTCGATCACCCAGTGCGACACGACCGCGCGGCCCGTGGATGAGCGGGGCTCCGGTGAGTAACGGAGCGTCAGCACGCTGCGCGCGGATGGCTCGCAGATGAACGGGGAAGGAGAGCAAATACGACAAACCGGTCATAGCTGTCCGTCACATTGACACCGGCTGGGCCAACTGGTGGGCTTTGGCGGCGATGTCGTATCCGCCTGCGAGGAGGCTCCTGTGCAAGCCCGAGTGTCCGTCGCGGCAGGTCGTCGGCTGCGGCAGCAGCTGGAGCAGAGCCAGGCGCTGCGTGACGTACTGCACCACCCCGCGGCGATCGCGGCCCGGCGGGCGACCGCGCGGACGTGCCGTCAGCTGGCGCCCAGGACGGCGGACCGGCTGATCGCGGACCTCAAGGGGACGGAGCCGCTGCTGGCGTCGGTCCGGGCCGAACGGGCCGCGGCCGCACGGCCGGGGGCGCCGAGCCGGCGCACCCTGCAGATGGCCGCGACGCTGTCGGCGGCGGCCGTGGTCGGCGGGCTGCTGGTGAGCGGGCCGCCCGCGTACGCGTACAGCCCGGCGCCCGACGTGGTGAGCACCGCGTCGCAGACGCCGCTGGGCAGCATGAGCAACCCGCAGGTGTTCCCGCGGCCGCAGGAGCAGACCGTGGCGGGCAAGGCCGTCGCGGTGCCCGCCGCGGTGACCCTGGTGACCGCCCCGAAGGCGGACCTGGGCGCGGTGGACGCGGTGCGCGAGGTACTGGGCGTGGCCGGGGCGACGTCGGTGACGCCGCAGGCGGACGCGGGCACGCCGGCCGCCGGTTCGCTGGTGGTGTACGTCGGCGGGGCCGCCGAGGGCGCCGGCGGCGAGGTGGACCGGGTGCTGGGCGAGCTGGCCGCCGCGGCCGGCAAGGACGGCGCCGCGCCGTCCACCGCCGGGATGCCGGCCGGCGGCTACGTGCTGTCGGCGGGCCAGCTGCCGGCCCAGGGCGGCGGGACGTACGGCGTGGTGGTGCTGGCCGGCACGGACGCCGCGGGCACCTTCTACGCGGCGCAGTCCATGCGTCAGCTGCTGGCCGCGGTACCGGCCGGGCAGGGACCGGACGCCGGCGCGGCCGGGCTCGGGCTGCCCGGGATCACGCTGCGCGACTGGCCCACCGGCGCGCCGGTGCGCGGGACGGCGGAGGCCTTCTACGGCACCCCGTGGACCCAGCAGCAGCGGCTGGACCAGGTCGACTTCCTCGGCCGGTCGAAGCAGAACTTCTACCTGTACGCCCCGGGCGACGACCCGTACCGGCTCTCCCGCTGGCGCGACGGCTACCCGGCCGCCAAGGCCGAGGAGCTGAAGGCGCTGGCCGCCCGCGCCCGGAAGAACCACGTCACGCTCGGGTACGCGATCGACCCCGGGCAGGCCTTCTGCTACAGCTCCGCCAAGGACGCGGACGCGCTGGTGGCCAAGCTGGACGGGCTGCGCAAGCTCGGCTTCACCGCCTTCCAGCTGCAGTTCCTGGACGTCTCCTACGACGAGTGGCACTGCAGCGACGACCGCTCCAAGTACGGCACCGGCCCGGCCGCCGCCGCCAAGGCGCAGGCCGAGCTGGCGGCCAAGGTGCAGGAGCGGCTGATCGCCCGGAACCCGGGGCTGGCGCCGCTGTCGATCGTCCCGACCGAGTACCACAAGCAGGGCGCCACGCCGTACCGCAAGGCGCTGGCGGCGGCCCTGCCGGACGCCGTCCAGGTGGCCTGGAGCGGTGGCGGGGTGATCCCGGAGAAGATCACCGGCGCTCAGACCTCGGAGACCGCGGGCCTGTACGGGCGTCCGCTGGTCACCATGGACAACTACCCGGTCAACGACGCCAACCCGGACCGGCTCTTCCTCGGCGCCTACGGCGGGCGCGACACCGAGGTCGCCACCCGCTCGGCCGTGCTGCTGACCGGCGCGATGCAGCAGCCGGTCGCCTCCCGGATCGCGCTGGCCACCGCGGGCGACTTCGCCTGGAACCCGGCCGGGTACAAGCCGGAGGAGTCCTGGCAGGCCGCGCTGCGCTCGCTGGCCGGCCCGACCGGCACCTCCGCCACGCCCGCCGGGGAGGCACTGGCGGCCGTCACGGCGCTGGCCGGCAACAGCTCCTCCTCCCCGCTCGCCAAGCAGGAGTCCGGCTACCTCGCGCCGCTGCTGGACCGGTTCTGGGCGGCCGCCGAGCCGAACTCCGGTGCCGCGCCGGACCTCGCCAAGCTGATAGAGGCGGCGGCCCCGCTGCGGGACGCCTTCGCCGCCATGGCGAACGCCCAGCGGACGCTGGCCGCCACCCCGGCCACCGCCGCGCTGGCCGCCGAGTCCGGCCCGTGGCTGGCCTCGCTGCACGACTACGGCCTGGCCGGCCAGTCCGCGCTGGACATGCTGCTCGCCCAGCGCGGCGGCGACGGCGCGGCCGCCTGGAAGGCCCGGGTCGAGCTGAACAGGCTGCGCGAGCAGCTCGGCCAGAGCCCGGCGACGATCGGCGCGGGCGTGCTCGGCCCGTTCCTGGAGCGCGCCGTGCAGGCCGCCGACAACTGGGCCGGCGTGGTCGGCGGCGGCATCACGCCCACCACCAGCATGGGCACCGCGCACGACCACCTGCCCGCGCTGATGACCGACGGCGTGGCCGACACCTTCTACTGGAGCTCGGCGCCCCCGCAGCCCGGCGACTCGGTCGGCCTCGACCTCGGCGGCGGCCGCCCGGTCGGCACCGTCACCGTGCTGATGGGCTCCTGGGGCAGCGGCCCGGACGGCCGGACCGCGATGGACGACTACATCCGCGACGGCGTGCTGGAGTACTCCACCGGCGAGGGCGGCTGGAAGCAGCTCGCGGTGGTGAAGAACCAGAAGAACATCAGCGCCCAGGTGCCCGCCGGCACGGTGGTCCGGGGGGTGCGGCTGCGCGCCACCGCCGCCCAGAAGACCGCCGTGGCGGTGCGCGAGTTCACCGTGGCCGCGCCCGACGAGGCCCCGGCCAGCGTCTCCGGCGGCCCGGCCGCACTGCCCGGCGCCTCGGCCTCCGCCGTCCTGGACGGCAACCCCGACACCGCGTACCGGGCGGCCACCGCGCCGACCGTCGCGGACGAGCCGCTCACCGTGGAGCTGGGCGCGGCCCGGCCGCTGGACCGGCTGACCATCCTCACCGACCCGTCCGTGCGGGCCAGCGCCACCGTCTCGCTGCGCCGCGCGGACGGGACGTGGGTGGAGATCGGCACCGTCCAGCCCGGCTACAACGAGCTGGCGGCCGGCGGCCAGAGCGCGGACGCGTTCCGGATGGCATGGAAGGCCGGCGGCGAGCCGCCGGTGGTCAACCAGGTGATCCCCTGGTACGCGGACGTCCCGGCGGCCCGGCTCAGCCTGGCCGACGCCTCACTGGACGTGGTGACCGGCGCGGCCGCGCCGGCGCAGGCCCGCGCGGTGGTCGAGGCCGGCCGCCCGGAGGGCGCGACCGGCGAGCTGCGCACCGAGGTGCCGGCCGCCGCCAAGGGCCTGACCGTCGCCCCGGTCAGCGGGGTGACCGTGCCGCGCGGTGGCAAGGTGGGCGTGCCGCTGCAGGTCAGCGCCGCCGCCGACACGCCGGCCGGGACGTACCAGGTGCCGGTGCTGTTCGTCTCCGGCTCGACCACGGTCCGGCAGGTGCTGCAGGTCCACGTGGTGCCGCCGACCGGCGGGCCGGACCTGGCCACCACCGCACAGGCGAGCTCCTCGGCCGACGAGACGCCGAACTTCCCCGCCGCGGCGGTGGCCGACGGCGACCCCAAGACCCGCTGGTCCTCGCTGGCCAAGGACGACGCCTGGGTGCAGCTGGAGCTGCCGAAGGCCACCCACCTGGGCTCGGCGGTGCTGCACTGGCAGTCCGCGTACGCGTCGTCATACAAGATCCAGACCTCGGCGGACGGCGTCTCCTGGACCACGGTGGCCACGGTGGACGACGGCAAGGGCGGCAACGAGACGGTGCGCTTCGACGCGCCGGGGGCGAAGTTCCTCCGGGTGCAGGGCGTCGCCCGGGCCACCAAGTTCGGCTACTCGCTCTACGGCGTCGAGGTCTACGCCGTCACCCCGGCGACGACCCCGCCGGCCGCGCAGCAGCAGCCGGCCGCCCCGGCCGCCCCGGCCGGCCAGCCGCCGGCCGCGCAGCCGACGACCGCCCCGAGCGCGCCGCCGCAGAAGCCCTGACGGGCCCCCGCACGACGGCGGGCCGCCGCGCTCCCCGTGCGGGGTGCGCGGCGGCCCATGAGGCGTACCGGAAATCGTGACGGGCAGGCCCTTGTGGAGCGGGGTCAGGCGGAGAGCGGTTCGGGCTGCTCGCCGCGGCGGACGGGGGCGGGGTGGGCGGCGTGGGCCCGCCCGAGCGGGACGGGGTGCGCCTCGGTATGGTCGTGGTGCTCGTACTCGCCCCACTGCGGGGCGCGCAGCTGGTCCGCGCCGCCGTACGGCTCCAGGTAGGGCCGCCAGCGCGGGTCCTTGATCCCGGTGCCGATGATGCGCCAGGCGAGGCCGCTGGGCGGGGCGGGCGGGCGCTTCATCCGCCAGCCGAGTTCGGTGAGGTGGCGGTCGGCCTTGGTGTGGTTGCAGCGGCGGCAGGCCGCCACGACGTTGTCCCACCGGTGCTGGCCGCCCCGGCTGCGCGGGATGACGTGGTCGACGCTGGTGGCGGCGGCCCCGCAGTAGACGCAGCGGCCGTGGTCGCGGGCGAACAGCGCCCGGCGGGTGAGCGGGACGGGCCCGCAGAACGGAACCCGGACGAAGCGGGTCAGGCGGACGACGGACGGCGCCGGAAGGGCGCTGGTGGCGCTGTGCAGAGTGACTCCCGAGTCCTCCAGGCTGACCGCCTTGTGGTTGAGGACCAGGATGAGTGCGCGGCGCATCGATACGACGCCGAGTGGCTCGTAGGACGCGTTGAGGACCAGGACATGCGGCACGGATGCCTCCTTGGACGCCTGCGGCGCGTGGCTCGCGCCGGGACGAGCGGTTGGATCACACAACGGGTGCGTGATCTCCCCCAGTGTCGCCTTACGCCTTCGTACGGCGCCACCACTCCTGTGTAACGGACCTGACGTGAACTCCGGGTGTGGCTTCTGTCATACCCGGTATGCCCGGGGGAAGGACGGGTTGCACGCGGGTGCCCGCCGGCCCCTCCCGCGCCCGCCCGGGGGACGGCTCGGCCGGTCGGAGCAGCCCGGGGGCGGGGCGGGACCGGGGCCGTGTCCAGGGGCGCCACAGGGGCGTGCAGAGGCGTTGACGGGGCGTTCGGGCCGTCTCCGCGCGCCCTCCGAAGAGTCCCTGGAAGGCCCGGGAACCGCGCGCGACCTGCGGGCGTTCCGCCCCCGGGCGCCCTCCCGGCGTGTCCGGGGAGCGCTCCGGCGGCCGATAGGCTAAGGCGGACGGTCCGCACGCCACGGCATGCTTCCGCGCCGGCGGGCTGTGTCACGCACCCTGCAGGAAGGTCCCGTCTGTGTTCAGCTCCGGTGACGCCGGTCTCCTGGCCGACGCGTCCACGACGACGCTCACCTCCACGCCGTCGAGCCCGTCGCCGAGCCCGACGGCCCCGGCGGTGCCGCAGCTCGACCTCAGAATCCCGACCAGCGCGCAGGAGGTCAGCGACACCACCAAGCAGGCGGCCGGCTGGTTCGACTCGCACTGGCAGGAGTGGCTGGCGAGCGGGATCCGGATCGTCTTCATCGTCGTGCTGGCGCTGGTGCTGCGTGCCGTGGTGCGCAAGCTGATCACCCAGCTGATAGCGCGGATGATCAAGCCGGCCGAGCGCCACGACGAGCCGGGCATGCTCGGCGGGCTGCTGGCCAACACCGGGGTGGTCAACCCGGAGCGCCGGCAGCAGCGCTCCGAGGCCATCGGCTCGGTGCTGCGCAGCGTCGCCTCGTTCACCATCCTGGGCACCGCGGCGCTGATGGTCCTCTCGGCGCTCGGGGTGAACCTCGCGCCGCTGCTGGCGAGCGCCGGTGTGGCCGGTGTGGCGATCGGTTTCGGCGCCCGCAACCTGGTCACCGACTTCCTCTCCGGGGTCTTCATGATCATGGAGGACCAGTACGGCGTCGGCGACGAGATCGACACCGGGGTGGCCACCGGCACGGTGCTGGAGGTCGGCCTGCGGGTCACCAAGCTGCGCGGCGCGAACGGCGAGATCTGGTACATCCGCAACGGTGAGGTGAAGCGGATCGCCAACATGAGCCAGGGCTGGTCGACCGCCACGGTGGACGTCCAGATCGGCTACAAGGAGGACCTCGACCGGGCCGAGGAGCTGATCCGGGAGACGGCCGAGGCGATGGCCAAGGAGGCCCCGTTCGACGAGCTGGTCTGGGCCCCGATGTCGATCCTGGGCATGGAGTCGGTCGCCGCGGACTCGGTGGTGCTGCGGGTGGAGGCCCGGACGGCGCCGGGCAGGTCGCTGACCGTGGCGCGGGCGCTGCGGCACCGCCTGAAGACGGCGTTCCAGCTGGCCGGGATCAAGGTCAAGGAGGAGGTCGCGCCGGCCGGGGCCGCCGCTGCCGCCGCCGGTACGGCCGCCGCCGCGGTGGTGCTCACGACGGCCGCGGCCGCGGCGCCCACCGACGCCGCCCCGCCGTCCGCGCTGGCCGACCCGACCTCGCCGCGCTACCTGGCGACGGCGCCGATACCGGCGCCGGTCAAGCCGGCCGACGACGGCGCCAAGACGCCCTGACGGCCCGCGAAGCCGCGGCGGAACCGGACGAAGGCCCCGCCTCCCGAACGCTCGGGGGGCGGGGCTTCGTGCTGCCCGGTAACGCTTCGGCATCCTCCGGCGGAAGGGCCATTGACACCCTCCGGACGGGCGCCGTACGGTCCTGTGCCAAGCGACTGGAAAGTTTCCTAACAGTTCGCGCCGAGTCGGCCCGATGGCCGCCGCGACCAGCGGGAAGAGGGAGGATCTCCGCGTGACCAAGTCGACCGCCAAGACCCCCCTCGCCGGGACCCCCAGCCTGCTGCGCGCCATCAACGACCGCGCCGCCCTCGAACTGCTGCTGGAGAACGGACCGCTCTCCCGCACCCAGATCGGCACCCTGACCGGGCTCTCCAAGCCCACCGCCTCCCAGCTTCTGGCCCGCCTGGAGGCGGCCGGGCTGGTCCTGCCGGTCGGCACCACCGCCGGCGGACCCGGCCCCAACGCGCAGCTCTACCAGGTGAATCCGGCCGCCGGGTACGTCGCCGGGCTGGACGTCACCACCAGCGAGGTGCGGGTGGCCGTCGCCGACATCACCGGCACCACCCTGGCCGAGCACACCGCCCCCACCAAGGGCTGGCCGGCCGCCGAGACGGTGGCCCGGGTGGCCGGGGCGGTCGCCGAGACCGTCCGCGCCGCCGGGCTCGCCGAGGGCAGCCTGCACACCGTGACCATCGGCGTCGGCGGCGCCCCCGACCCGGTCACCGGCAAGCTCCGCTACGCCTCCCACCTGCCCGGCTGGCACGCGCCGAAGCTGCTCCAGGAGCTGAGCGCGGCGATCGGCGCCCCGGTGTCGATCGAGAACGACGTGAACCTCGCCGCCGTCGCCGAGCAGGCCTCCGGAGCGGCCCGCGGCTCCGAGGACTTCGTCCTGCTCTGGGCCGGCGAGGGCACCGGCGCCGCGATCGTGATCGCCGGCCGGCTGCACCGCGGCTTCACCGGCGGCGCCGGGGAGGTCGGCTACATGCCGGTGCCCGGCACCCCGGTGCTGCGGGACGTCAGGCGGCGCAACTCCGGCGGGTTCCAGGAGCTGGTCGGCGCGCCCGCCGTCCGCGCCCTGGCCCGGGAGCACGGGCTCGGCGCGCCCACCGCGGAGGAGTCGCTCGCGAAGGCCCTGGAGACCCCGGGTGCCGGGGACGACTTCCTCGCCGCGCTGGCCGGACGGCTCGCCGTCGGCCTGGCCGTGATCGTCGCCGTCGTCGACCCCCAGCTGGTGGTGGTCTCCGGCGGGGTGCCGACGGCGGGCGGCGAACGGCTGCGCGCGCTCGTCGAGGAGGAGCTGGCCCGGATCTCGATCGCCCGGCCGGAGGTCCGCAGCAGTGCGCTGACCGGCTCCCCCGTTCTGCTCGGCGCGCTGCAACGCGCGCTGTCGGCCGCCCGGGAGGCGGTCTTCTCCACCCACTGACCGCCCGAAGTCCACCGGCACCGTCCGCACCACGCACCGCCCGCACCGCCGCCCACGGACCGTCCGCACCACGCACCGCCCGCACCGCCGTCCACGGACCGCTCCCGCCGACACCACCGACCCGCACCCTGCACACCTCTCCCCCAACCCCCGAACGCGGGCCCGGAGGCAATGGCGCCTGCCCGCGCACCCCCAGGAGGACCTCGAAGTGCACGCCAACACCCCCCGCAGAGGCCGCCGTACGCTCGCCGCCGTCGCCGGCACCGCCGTCCTGGCCCTGTTCGCCTCCGCCTGCACCGGCAGCAGCGACGCCGGCGGCAACGACGACTCGGCGAGCGGCAAGGACGTCACCATCACCTTCTGGCACGGCTGGAGCCAGGAGTCCGAGGTGAAGGCGATCGACGAGAACATCGCCGCCTTCCAGAAGGCCCACCCGAACATCCACGTGAAGACCGTCGGCAACATCGCCGACGACAAGATCAACCAGTCCCTGCGGGCCGGCGGCGACGACGCCCCGGACGTGGTCTCCTCCTTCACCACCAACAACGTCGGCATGTTCTGCTCGACCAAGGCCTTCGTCGACCTCAAGCCCTTCCTGGCCAAGAGCGGCATCGACACCGCCAAGACCTTCCCGGCCGCGATGCTCGGCTACACGCAGTTCCAGGGCAACCAGTGCTCGCTGCCGCTGCTCGGCGACGCCTACGGCCTCTACTACAACCTGAAGGCCTTCGCCGCAGCCGGCATCACGGCCCCGCCGAAGACCTTCAGCGAGTTCGCCGACGCCGCCGCCAAGCTGACCGTCGCCGACGGCGACTCCTACAAGCAGCTCGGCTTCATGCCGCTGTACCACGGCTACGAGTCCACCACCGAGCACTTCCTCGGCCAGTACGGCCCGGCCTACTTCGGCACCGACGGCAAGTCCGGCCTGGCCACCGACCCCAAGGTCGCCGCGATGCTGAAGTGGCAGAAGGGCCTGGTCGACAAGCTCGGCGGCTACGACAAGCTGGACAAGTACCGGGCCACCTTCGGCGAGGAGTTCAGCGCCAAGAACCCCTTCCACACCGGCCAGGTCGCGATGGCCATCGACGGCGAGTGGCGCACCGCCTCGCTCGCCGAGAACAAGCCCGACTTCGAGTGGGCCACCGCGCCGTTCCCCGTCCCGGACGACCAGGCCGACACCTACGGCCGCGGCTACCAGACCGGCACCATCGTCGGCATCGCCAGCACCAGCAAGAAGCAGGCCGCCGCCTGGGAGCTGGTCAAGTACCTGACCACCGACACCGACGCGGTCGTCTCCTTCGCCAACGCGATCCACAACGTGCCCAGCACCTTCGAGGCGCTCAACTCGCCGAAGCTGGTCAGCGACCCGAACTTCAAGACCTTCCTGGACGTCGCCAAGAACGCCCACTCGGGCACCACCCCGGCGAGCGTCAACGGCGGCGGCTACATCGTCTCGCTGCAGAACCTCGGCTACGAGTACGAGTCCGGCAAGCAGACCGACCTCCAGGCCGGCCTCGCCGCCACCGCCAAGGAGATCGACGCCGCCATCGCCCAGGCGAAGTAGCGGGAACGGCCCACGGAGCTCCCATGTCACTCACGTTCGGCACCCGCAGGGGCACCGGACCGACCGACCCGGCGGCGCCCTCCACGCAGCACCTGCTGCGCCGGAAGCGCCGCCGGGAGGCGGCCCGCACCCTCGCCTTCCTCTCCCCCTGGCTGATCGGCTTCGGCGTCTTCTTCCTGTACCCGCTGATCTCCACCGTCTACTTCTCCTTCACCAAGTACAACGGCTTCGGCGCGCCCGCCTTCAACGGCCTGAAGAACTGGGACTACGTCCTCAACGACCTCCCGGCGTTCTGGCAGGGCCTGCGGAACACCCTCTGGCTGGTCGTCGTCATGGTGGGCCTGCGGGTGGCGTTCGGCCTCGGCATCGGCCTGCTGATCACCAGGATCAAGACCGGCGTCGGCTTCTTCCGCACCGTGTTCTACCTGCCCTACCTGGCCCCGCCGGTGGCCGCCACGGTCGCCTTCGCCTTCCTGCTCAACCCCGGCACCGGCCCGCTCAACCACCTCCTGGGGGAGCTGGGCCTGCCGCAGCCCGGCTGGTTCGCCGACCCGGAGTGGTCGAAGCCCGCGCTCACCATGCTCGCACTGTGGGGCATCGGCGACCTGATGGTCATCTTCATGGCCTCGCTGCTGGACGTCCCCAAGGAGCAGTACGAGGCCGCCGAGCTGGACGGGGCCGGCCCGTTCCAGCGGTTCCGGTACGTCACCCTGCCGAACATCTCGCCGATCATCATGTTCGCGGTGGTCACCGGGGTGATCCAGACCATGCAGTACTACACCCAGGCGATCGTCGCCGGGAAGGTCGCCGGCGGCATCGCGGGCAACTCCGGGCAGCAGTTCGAGCCCGGCTACCCGCAGGGCTCCACCTGGACCCTGCCCCAGATGGTCTACAACCTCGGCTTCCAGCGCTTCAACTACGGCGCGGCCTGCGTCGTCGCCCTGGTGCTGTTCGCCATCTCGATGGCCGTCACCTCGATCCTGCTCCGCCGCAAGTCCGGCTTCATGGCGAGCGACGACTAGCGGACCAGTGAGGACCCGATCATGACTCTCAGCCCGACCCTCGCCGCCGAGGCGCCCGCGAAGGGGCCCGCCCGCCGCGTGCCCACCGCCGCCGCCCGCGCCGCCCGCCGGCGCACGATCCTCAACTGGGTGGCCGTCCACGCGCTGGCCATCGCCGCCGCCCTGTTCTTCCTGCTGCCGTTCGTCTTCGCCTTCCTCACCGCGGTGATGACGGACAGCCAGGCGCTCACCACCGACTACTGGCCCACCTCGTGGCAGTGGGGCAACTTCGCCAAGGTCTGGGAGACGCCCGGCTTCCTCACCTGGTGGCGCAACACCCTGCTCTACGCGGGCCTCGGCACCCTGCTGACCATCGTCTCCAGCCTGCCGGTCGCCTACGCGCTCGCCAAGTTCCGCTTCCGCGGCCGCAACCTCGCCCTGATGGCGGTCATCGCGATGATGATGCTGCCGCCGCAGGTCACCGTCATCCCGATGTACCTGTTCTGGGCGAAGCAGCTCGGCCTCGGCGGCTCGCTCTGGCCGCTGATCGTCCCGATGGCCTTCGGCGACGCCTTCTCGATCTTCCTGCTGCGCCAGTTCCTGCTGACCATCCCCAAGGAGTACATCGAGGCCGCCCGGATCGACGGATGCGGCGACCTGCGCACCCTGCTCCGGGTGGTCCTGCCGATGGCGAAGCCGGCCGTCGCCGCCGTCGCGCTGTTCCAGTTCTTCTACTGCTGGAACGACTACTTCGGCCCGCAGATCTACGCCAGCAACAACCCCGGTGCCTGGACCCTCTCCTACGGCCTGGAGTCGTTCAAGGGCGCCCACCACACCAACTGGAACCTCACCATGGCCGCCACGCTGCTGGTGATGGCGCCGGTGATCGTCCTCTTCTTCTTCGCCCAGAGAGCCTTCATCGAAGGCGTGACACTGACAGGGGTCAAGGGCTGATGTCCTCACTCAAGCTGGCCATCGTCGGCGGAGGTTCGACGTACACCCCGGAGCTGATCGACGGCTTCGCCCGGCTGCGGGACACCCTGCCGATCGGCGAGCTGGTGCTCGTCGACCCGGCCGCCGACCGGCTGGAGCTGATCGGCGGCCTCGCCCGGCGGATCTTCGCCAGGCAGGGCCACGGCGCCACCGTCACGACCACCACCGACGTCGGGGCCGGTGTCGCCGACGCCGACGCGGTGCTGCTGCAGCTGCGCGTCGGCGGCCAGGCGGCCCGCAACCAGGACGAGACCTGGCCGCTGGAGTGCGGCTGCGTCGGCCAGGAGACCACCGGGGCCGGCGGCCTCGCCAAGGCTCTGCGCACCGTCCCGGTGGTACTGGACATCGCCGAGAAGGTCCGCCGCGCCAACCCGGACGCCTGGATCGTCGACTTCACCAACCCCGTCGGCATCGTCACCCGCGCGCTGCAGAACGCCGGGCACCGGGCCGTCGGCCTCTGCAACGTCGCCATCGGCTTCCAGCGGCGGTTCGCCGCACACCTGGGCGTCGACCCGGAGCTGATCCGCCTCGACCACGTCGGCCTCAACCACCTCACCTGGGAGCGCGGCGTCACCCTGCTCGACGCCCCCGGTGCGGCCACCGGCCGGGAGGTGCTGCCCGAACTGCTCGGCGGCTTCGGCAAGGAGATCGCCGAGGAACTGCTGCTGCCGCAGCGGGTGATCGAGCGCCTCGGCGTCGTCCCCTCCTACTACCTGCGCTACTTCTACCAGCACGACGCCGTGGTGGCGGAGTTGCGGGCCAAGGGCTCCCGGGCCGCCGAGGTCGCCGCGATCGAGCGGCAGCTGCTGGAGCTGTACGCCGACCCCACCCTGGACACCAAGCCCGAGCTGCTGGGCAAGCGCGGCGGGGCGTTCTACTCCGAGGCCGCGGTGCAGCTGATCGCCGCCCTGCTGGGGACCGGCGGCGGGACGTCGGTGCAGGTGGTGAACGCCCGCAACGAGGGCGTGCTGCCGTTCCTGCCCGACGACGCCGTCATCGAGGTGCCGGCCGAGGTCGACGCGGCGGGCGTGCGCCCGCTGCCGCAGCGGCCCGTCGAGCCGCTGTACGCCGGCCTGATCGCGGCCGTCACCGCCTACGAGCACCTCGCCCTCGACGCCGCCCTGCACGGCGGCCGCGACCGCGTCTTCGACGCCCTCCTCGCCCACCCGCTGGTCGGCCAGATCGACCTCGCCGACCAGCTGACGGACCGGCTGCTCGCCCACAACCGCGAGCACCTCGCCTGGGCCTGACCGGCCCGCCGCACCCGGCCCGCGCGCCCCGTCCGCCCGTGCGCGGAGGGCCCCGCGGGCCGGGCCGCGAGGAGATCCACCACCCCCGGCCGGGGACCACGGCCGGGCCACTGACGAGCCGCGGGGACCTCATGACCCACCAGCCCGAACCACTCCTGCCCGGCGTCCTCGCCATCGACGCGGGCAACTCCAAGACCGACGTCGCCCTGATCGGCGCCGACGGCACCGTCCACGGCTCCGCCCGGGGCGGCGGCTTCGCCCCCCAGACCATCGGCGGCGCGGCCGCCGTCGCCGGCCTCGCGCCCCTGGTCGAGGAGGCGGCGGCCGCCGCCGGCCTCTCCCTCCGCAGCGGCGTGCTGACCAGCCACGTCAGCGCCTGCCTGGCCAACGCCGACCTGCCGGTCGAGGAGGAGGCGCTGCGCGCCGCCCTGGAGTCCCACCCCTGGGGGCGCAGCACCACCGTCGCCAACGACACCTTCGGGCTCCTGCGGGCCGGCACCGACGGCCCGCGCGGCATCGCCGTCGTCTGCGGCGCCGGGATCAACTGCGTCGGGCTGCTTCCCGACGGCCGCACCGCCCGGTTCCCCGCCCTCGGCGAGCTGACCGGCGACTGGGGCGGTGGCGGCGGCCTCGCCGTCAGCAGCATGTGGCACGCCGTGCGCGCCGAGGACGGCCGCGGCGGGCCCACCGCGCTGGCCCCGGCCATCGCCGAGCACTTCGCGCTGCCCAGCACCGGCGCGGTCGCCGAGGCCGTCCACCTCGGACAGCTGCCGTTCGCCCGGCTGCACGAGATCGTCCGGGTGCTGTTCGCGGTGGCCGAGGGCGGCGACCAGGTGGCCCGGGAGCTGATCGACCGGCAGGCCGACGAGATCGTCCGGCTCGCCGTCGTCGCGCTCGGCCGGCTGGACCTGCTGGACGAGCCCACCCCGGTGGTGCTGGGCGGCGGGGTGCTCGCCTCCCGGCAGCCGCTGCTGCTGGACAACGTCACCGCCCGGCTGGCCGCGGCGGCGCCGCGGGCCGAGCCGCGCGTCGTCGTCGCACCGCCCGTGCTGGGCGCCGCCCTGCTCGGCCTGGACCACCTCGGGGCCGGCCCGGGCGCCCAGGCGCGGGTCCGGGAGGCGTACGACCCGGCGCGGCGCCTGGCGGCGTAGCGGCGGCTCCTCCCCCGACTCCGTTCCCGCCGGGTCCGCACACCCGGCGGGAACGGGAACGCGAAGCCGCCGTCCGCCAGGTGGGCGGCCCTACTGAATCCTCCGTTCATCTGATGAGCTGCCCCGCATGGACGAGGAGCAGGGCGATCGGCGGCGCTGGCTGGTGCTGGCGGTCGGGATGTTCGCGATGACCTCCGGGTGCGCGTTCCAGTACGGGCTGCCGTACCTGATCCCGGCGCTGCGGGACGAGGGGCTGTCGCTCTCGCAGGCGGGCCTGCTGGCCGCGTGCCCGACGATCGGCCTGGTGCTGACGCTCACCCCGTGGGGCGCGGCGGCGGACCGGTGGGGCGAGCGGTGGGTGCTGGCATCCGGGCTGGGGCTCGGCGGGCTGGTGCTGCTGGGGGCGGCGCGGGTGCACAGCACGGTCGGGCTCGGGGCCTGTTTCCTGCTCGCGGGCGCGGCCGGGGCGTCCGCGCACGCCTCCAGCGGGCGGCTGATCCTCGGCTGGTTCCCGGCGCGGCAGCGCGGGTTGGCGATGGGCCTGCGGCAGACCTCGCTGCCGCTGGGCGTCGCCGTCGCGGCGCTGCTGCTGCCGCCGCTGGCCGGGCACGGGCGGGCGACCGCGCTGGTCGTGCTGGGCGGGTTGAGCCTGGGGGCGGCGCTGCTGGTGGCGGCGGTCGTCCGCGATCCGGCGCGTCCGCCGGCCGGTGCCGGGCGGCGGGCCGGCAGCCCGTACCGGACGCCGGTGCTGTGGCGGCTGCACGGGGCGGCGACGCTGCTGGTGGTGCCGCAGTTCACGGTGTCGGTGTTCGCGCTGGTCTTCCTGGTGGACGAGCGCGGGTGGCCGCCCGCGGCGGCCGGTCCGCTGCTGGCCTGCGTGCAGGTGGCCGGAGCGGGCGCGCGGCTGGCGGCCGGGCGCTGGTCGGACGTGGCCGGCAGCCGGGTGGGCCCGATGCGGCGGCTGGCGCTGACCGCGGCCGGCGTGCTCGCGGTGCTCGCGGCCGGCGCGCTCACCGGCTCGGCGGTCGCGGTGGCGGCGCTGCCGGCGGCCGGCGTGCTGACGGTGTCGACCAACGGCCTGTCGTTCACGGCCGTGGCCGAGTACGCGGGTTCGGCCTGGGCCGGCCGGGCGCTGGGCGTGCACACCACCGTGCAGAACGCGGTCGCGGCCTGCGTCGCCCCGACGATGGGCGCGCTGATCGGGGCGGCCGGCTACGGCCCGGCGTACGCGCTGGTGGTGGCGTTCCCGCTGGTGGCGGCGGCGGTGGTGCCGTCCCTGCTGCACGAGAAGTCGGACCGGCCGACTTCTCGTGCGGCCGCGGACGGCTCCGGCACGCCCCTGGCCGCCGGGAGCACCGGCGTGGCGGCGACCGGCGCCCGAGCCTCCCATTTCACGGAGCCGGGGCTCCCGGGCTCGGCGTGCAACGGGCCCGGTCGGTAGGGTGCTGCGGTTCGGACCAGGGGCGGGAGGGGCAGCGGCGTGGCGGAGTCGGGCGGGCCGGAGCAGCGGATACGAGAGGCCGTCGAGAGCGGGACGGCGGTCGACCTGCGCAGCGGGGACGCCGCGGCGGACGATCCTGCGCTCGGCGGCGAGTGGGGCGAGGAACGGACCGTACCAGCCGCGCTGCTGCGGGAGTTGCTGCTCGGGGCCGGGGGCGGCGCGCTGCGGCTGGCCGGGGCGCGGATCACCGGCCGGCTGGACCTGGCGGACACGACGGTGGCCCGCGGACTGCACCTGGAGGGCTGCCACTTCGAGCAGCCGCTGCTGCTCCGGGGCGCGGTGATGCGCTCGACCGGCCTGGTGCGCTGCCGGCTGCCCGGGCTGGACGGCTGGCTGCTGCGGGTCGACGGCAACCTCTTCTTCGAGGACTCGGTGATCGACGGCCGGCTCACCCTCACCCGCGCCCACATCACCGGCGAACTGCGGCTCAGCGGCGTCCGGCTGACCGCGCCGGAGCTGTCGGAGGGCCCGGCGGAGCACGGCGCGTGGGCGCTGTGGGCCGGCGGCCTGGTGATGGAGGGCGGCTGCTTCGCCCGGAAGGGCTTCGTCTCCCGCGGCGGACTGCGCCTGGTGGGCGCGCAGTTCAACGGCGGACTGTTCGTGGAACGGGCCCGGATCGAGAACCCGGGCGGCGACGCGCTGACCGGCGACGACCTGAGCGCCTCCACCCTCGTCCTGGACGGCCTGACCGCGGACGGCGCGCTCCGGCTGCCCGGTGCGACGGTCCGCAGCCGGCTCTCGCTCGACGCTGCGGTACTGGGCGGCGCCCCGGTCGCCCTGGAGGCGAACCGGCTGCGCGCGGGCGAACTGCGGCTCACCGTCGCGCAGCCGCCGGCCGGAACGGTGGACCTCCAGGAGGCGCAGGTCGGCGTGGTCGAGGACAACGGCCACACCTGGCCGGCCGACAGCCGGCTCGACGGGTTCGTCTACACCTCGCTCCACCTCCCGCCCGGCGGGGTCGAGCCGGTCGCCCGGCGGATCGCCTGGCTGGAGGCGCTGCCCGGGTACGCGCCGCAGCCGTACGAGCAACTCGCCGCCTGGTACCGGAAGATCGGGCACGACGACGACGCCCGGCGGGTCCTGCTCGCCAAGCAGCGGCGGCGGCGCCGCACGCTCAGCCCGCTCGGCCGGGTGTGGGGACGGCTGCTGGACGTCACGGTGGGGTACGGCTACCGGCCCTGGCAGGCCGCCGTGTGGCTGGCGGTGCTGGTCGCGGCCGGGGCGACGGTGTTCGCCCACGGGCAGCCGACGCAGACCCAGCCCGGCCAGGGCGCGCCGTTCAACCCCGTGGTGTACACGCTCGATCTGCTGATCCCGATCGGCGGCTTCGGGCAGCGCACGGCCTGGTACTGGTCCGACTACCACCAGTGGGTGGGGTACGGGCTGGTCGGGGCCGGGTGGCTGCTCACCACCGCGGCGCTGGCGGGGGTGACCCGGGCGCTCAACCGGGCGTGACGCCCACCACCCACCCCCGCACCAGAAGTCGGCCCCATCGACTTCCTGCGCGCGGGCAGCCCGTGAACCCCGCGGCCCCGCGGCCCCGCGGCCCCGCGGCCCCGTGGGTCAGCGAGGGCGGCGGCGGGTGGCGGCGAGGAGGGCGGGGACGGTGGTGAACTTGATCCGGGGACGGCCGGCCGCCTGACCGAGGTCGCGCTCGGTGCGGTCGATCGCGCGCAGCTCCTTCAGCCCGAGGGCGTCCGGCCGACGGCTACGGACCAGCCGGGCGAGCTCCTTGCCGCCCCCGGTCGGCACGGGCAGCACCCCGGCGGCCGCGTCGTCCAGAAAGGCATCGACCGTCTCCTGGGCGCAGGCCCGGTTGGCGCCGATACCGCCCGAAGGGCCGCGCTTGGCCCAGCCCACCACGTACGTGCCCGGCAGCGGTGCGCCGGTCACCGGGTCGACCACCCGGCCGGCGCGCTGCGGGACGGCCGCGGTGTCCTCGTCGAAGGGGAGGCCGGGCACCGGCACGCCCCGGTAGCCGATGGACCGCACCACCAGGCCGGCCGCGACGGTCCCCCCGCCACCCCGGCCGTCCTCGACCCGCAGCCCCTCCACCCGGCCGTCGCCGACCAGGGCCGTGGGCGTGGCGAGGAAGCGCAGCACGATCCGCTTCCCGGGGCGCGGCGGCGCGGCGGTGTCGACCGTCTCCAGCGGCAGGCCGGCCAGCAGCGCCGCCTTGGAGCCGGGGGCGGCGTCGGCGAGGGCTGCCCGGACCTCCGGGTGGTCCTCCACCACCACCTCGACGCCGGGCAGCTGCCGCAGCGCGAGGAACTCCGGCCTGGTCCAGGCCGCCTGCTCCGGCCCGCGGCGGGCCAGCAGCACCACCTCACGGACCCGGCTGCCGCGCAGCGCGGCCAGCGCGTGGTCGGCGATGTCGGTGGCGGCGAGCCGGTCCGGGTCGAGCAGCAGGATCCGGGCGACGTCCACGGCGACGTTGCCGTTGCCGACCACCACGACCCGTTCGGCGGAGAGGTCGACGGCGTCGGCCGGCACGGTCGGGTCGGCGTTGTACCAGCCGACGACGGTGGTCGCGGGCAGGCTGCCGGGCAGGTCCTCACCGGGGAGGCCGAGCCGGCGATCGGCGGCGGCCCCGACCGCGTAGACCACCGCGTGGTGGTGGGCGGCCAGTTCGGCGTGGCTGAGGTCGCGGCCGACCTCCACGTTGAGGTGGACGGTGAGCCGGGGGTGGTGGAAGACGGAGGCGAAGCTCTCGGCGATCCGCTTGGTGGCCTGGTGGTCGGGGGCCACGCCGTGGCGCAGCAGCCCGCCGGCCACGGGCAGGCGGTCGATCATCGTGATGTCGGCGCCGGTGGTGCGGAGCAGCGACTGCGCGGTGTAGCTCGCGGAGGGGCCGGTGCCGACGATGGCGACGCGCAGCGGGCCGAGGCCGTCGGGCAGGCTGCGGGGGAAGGCCGGCGCGCTCCAGGCGTGGTCGCTGGGGTGGTCCTGGAAGTACTGCCGGTTGAGGTCGCCGAAGACGGTGTCGGGGCCGGCGAGCCGGTCGACCGGGAAGACGGCGTCGACCGGGCAGGCGTCGGCGCAGGCGCCGCAGTCGATGCAGGCGACCGGGTCGATGTACAGCATGTCGGTGCTGCCGAACGCGGGCTCGTCTGGCGTCGGGTGGATGCAGTTGACCGGGCAGACGGAGACGCAGGAGGCGTCGTTGCAGCAGGTCTGGGTGATCGCGTAGGCCATGGCCGGGGTGGGGTCCTCGCTGCGTGGGGGGAGGGTCGGTCGGGGCGGGCTGCGGCGCCGGGCCGCCGGCACCGCGGCCCGGCCCGGCTCGGACGAAGAGCAGTTGGCGGGCTCAGAGCATGTGGATGCGGCGGTAGATCGCCGTCGAGGCGCGGGTGAGCAGGCCGGCCTCGGCCAGGAACGCCATCAGGTGGCGCGAGCTGGTCCGCATCATCGCCCTGCGGTGCTCGCTGCCGCGCACCTCGGCGACCGCCCGCTCGATGTCCAGGCCCGCGGCCCGGTAGACGCCGGGGTGGACCATGCTGCTGACGATCACGAACGCGCCGGCGGCGATGCCGGTCGCCGCGGCCCTCCGCCGCGCCGGGCCCGCGTCCCGCAGCCGCTCGCGGATCTCCTGGCGGGCGAACTTCATGTGCCGGGACTCCTCGACCACGTGGATCCGGGACGTCCCGCGGACGATCTCCAGGACGTTCTCGCCGCGCATCCAGTCGCGCTGCATGACGTCGAGCACCTCCTCGGCCACGAGGATGCCGCCGTAGGCGAGTTCGCCGCGGGCGGTGGCCTTGTAGAGGCGGCCGGCCTGGGCGATCAGCCGGTTCGGCTTGTACTGCGGGACGCCCATCTTCTCGCAGGCCCGGGCGAACATGATCGAGTGCCGGCACTCGTCGGCGATCTCGGTGAGCGCGAAGCGGAACTCGGCGCTGCCCGGGTCCTTCAGGTACTGGTCGCGCAGCACCATCTGCTGCAGGATCATCTCGAACCAGATCCCGGTGGTCATGATCGAGCAGACCTCGTGCCGGGTGAGGGTGACCCGCTGCTCCTCCGACATCTCGCCCCAGAGGCGGGTGCCGTACAGCGTGCTCCACTCGGGGTTGAGGCCGTAGTGGCCGTCGGGGAGCGGGGCCTCCCAGTCGATCTCGGTCGCCGGGTCGTAGGAGAGGGTCGCGGCCGAGTCCAGCAGCCGCTTCGAGACGTCGTCGTCGGCCGCGGTGTGGCCGGGGAAACGTGCCGCCGTACCGGTCCGGGTCATGGCTGCCTCCAGGTGCGTGGCCTGCGAGGTCCCCGCCGACCCCGCTTATTGACGGAGAGTACAATAAGAGCCCCGGCCCGAGAACCCCTCGCGCAGCCACTCCTCCCGCTCCTCGCGCAGCCACTCCTGGCACCCCGCACCGCCACTCCGCGCGCCCGCGGCACTGCGCGCCGTGCCCGCGCCGCCCCGTACCGCTGGCGGCTGCGCCCGTCGGAGGGATGATGGCGGGGTGGGCGTGCACGGCCGGGAGCGGACGGCCGGCACGGGCAGCACGGTCAGTCGCGGGTCGGTCGCGGTCACGACCGCCGGACGGCGGGCGGCCGGTCGGCGGGACACGGGCGAGACACATCCGAGGTGTGCACATGGACAGCCGGCGGTTCCCCTACGTCGACCGCGCGGCCGGCGCGCTGCTCGACGCGGCCGGCCGGATCACCCGCTGGACGCCGGAGGCCGAGCAGCTGCTTTCCCTGCGGGCCGACCAGGTCTGCGGCCGATCGGTCCGGGAACTGCTCGCGGACCCGGACACCTGGCCCGCGCTGCTGGCGGACCGGGTGCCGGGCACCTGGTCCGGCCAGGCGGTGGTGCGCTCCGGCGGGGGCGACGACCTGGGGGTCGTCTTCCAGGTCCTCCCGCTCGCCGCCCCCGACTCCGGCTCCGAAGCCGTCCCCACCCCCGCCACGGGCGACCCCGGGGCCGCGCAGCCCCGCTACTTCGTGCTCGCCGCCCCCGCCGGCCTGGTCGCCCAGTGGCGCCAGGACCAGGCGTTCACCCGCGAGCTGTTCCTCCAGGACCGGGTGGGCCTCGCCGTCTTCGACGACCGACTCCGGCTGGTCAGGACCAACACCCACCTGCTCCCCTACACCGGCCTCCCGCCGGACCTCGGCGGCCACCGCCTGGGGGACTTCCTCCAGGCCGCCGACGCGGCCGCGGTCGAGCGCCACCTGCACGAGGTGCTGGAGTCCGGCCGGCCGCTGGTGCTGGCCGAGGAGCTGGTCCGCACGATCGACGACCCGGGCCGCGGCGCGGTGATGGCCGTCTCGGCGTTCCGGCTGCAGGCGCCCGACGGCAAGGCGATCGGCGTCACCGCGCTGTTCACGGACGTGACCGAGCTCCACCGAACGGGTGAACGCCTCGCCGTCCTGCACCGCGCCACCGCCGCGGTCGGCAGCTCGCTCTCCGTCGCCAGGACGGCCGAGGAGCTGGCCGCGGTGCTCGCGCCCGGGCTGGCCGACCTCGCGGTGGTCGAGATCGCCGAGGCGGTCTTCAGCGGTGACGAGCCGGCGCCGGACCGCAACGGCCGGCTGCTGCTCCGGCGGGCCGCCGTCGCCGTCGACCAGCACCCCGGCTCCGGCGTCGACGCCCTCGCCGTGCCGGCTGCCGAGCAGGTCCTGGTCGACGCCACCGACCCGCCGGGCGGCGCCGGCACCGCCACGCCCACCACCGCGCCAACCGCCGCGCCCACCGCCGCGCCCACCGCCGAAGCCTCCGCCCCGGCCTCCGGCGACGACCCCGCCGACGACCCCACCACCGCGATGACCGCGCCGCTGCGCGCCCGCGGCACCCTGCTCGGCCGGGTGACCGTCCGCCGCGGCCCGCGCCGCCCGCCGTACGGGCCGGCCGACCACGACCTGCTGCGCGAGATCGCCGCCCGCGCCGCGCTGGCGCTCGACAACGCCCGCCGCTACACCCGCGAGCGCCGCGCCGCCGTCGGCCTGCAGCGGAGCCTGCTGCCACCGGCGCAGAGCGAGACCTCTGCCGTCAGCACCGCGAGCGTCTACCTGCCGACCGACACCGCCACCGGCGTCGGCGGCGACTGGTTCGACGTGATCCCGCTCTCCTCGGCCCGGGTCGCCCTGGTCACCGGTGACGTGGTCGGCCACGGGCTGGAGGCCAGCGCCACCATGGGCCGGCTGCGCACCGCCGTCCGCACGCTCGCCGACCTCGACCTGGAGCCGGACGAACTGCTCGTCCACCTCGACGACCTGGTCTCCCGGCTGCTGGCCGACGAGGACGAGCCCTACGCCCCCGAGGCGCCCGGCGGCGGCCTCGACCAGGGGTGGGGGCACGCGCTCGACCTCGGCGGGAACCGCCCGGACGGGCACGGCGCAGCGTCCCGCTCCGGCGCCGGGTCGGCGGCCGCCCCCGGCGGCCCGGCCGACGGCGACGAGTGGCCCGCTCCCCGCCGCGCCGTCGCCTTCGGCGCGACCTGCGTCTTCGCCGTCTACGACCCGGTGTCCCGGCGGCTGGCGGTCGCCTCGGCCGGCCATCCGCCGCCCGCCGTCGCCGCTCCCGACGGCAGCGTCGAGTACGTGCCGGTGCGCCCCGGCCCGCCGCTCGGCGTCGGCGGCCTCCCGTTCGAGGTGGTGGAGGTCGAGGTCGCCCCCGGCAGCCTCCTCGCGCTCTACACCGACGGCCTGATCCACGGCCGCGGCGGCGCGGTCGACCTCGACGAGGGCATGGCCGAGCTGCGCCGCCGCCTCGCCCGGCCCGGCACCACCACCGCCCCGCTGCCGGAGCTCGGCCGGGAGCTGGTCGAGGGCCGCCCGGCGGACCGGCTCGCCGACGACGTCACGCTGCTGCTGGCCCGCACCCGGGCCGTGCCGCCCGAGTCCACCGCCACCTGGTCGGTGGAGGCCGACCCGGCCGCCGTTGCCTCCGTCCGCGAGCGGACCGCGGAGTGCCTGACCGCCTGGGGGCTGGAGGACCTGGTCTTCACCACCGAGCTGGTGCTCAGCGAGCTGGTCACCAACGCCATCCGCTACGCGGGCGGGCCGGTGGAGGTCCGGCTGATCCACGCCGAGCGGCTGACCTGCGAGGTGTCCGACCCCAGCGCCACCCAGCCGCGGATGCGCCGGGCCCAGGTGACCGACGAGGGCGGCCGCGGGCTCTACCTGGTCGCCCAGCTCACCGACCGCTGGGGCAGCCGCTACACCCGGCACGGCAAGACCATCTGGGCCGAGCAGGAGCTGCCGTAGAGCACATCGCCGGATCACCGGACCGACCGCCGATGGCATGGTGACGCGGCCGCCGAGCATCCGTCAGCATGGTGTGCGCACCGCCGTTCCCAGGAGCCGGTCGGCTTGGGCCCCCGCCGCGGCGATCGGACGTTGATCGGATGTTCATTCCGCTCGGCCACCGTGGTGCCGACGGCCCCGACGCCGTCGTCCCCCTGCCGACGGCGCCGCCTCCCCCGGCTGCCGCCCTCCCCCCGAAGGGAACCCCCATGCCCAAGATCATCGTCGCGGCCACGCCCGCCGCCGGGCACACCGGGCCGCTGCTGCGGATCGCCGGCCACCTCGCCGGTCTGGGCCACGACGTGGTGTTCCTGGGCGGCGCGCGCTTCGCCGAACCGGTCGCGGCGGCGGGCCTCGGCTTCCGTGCACTGCCCGCGGAGGCCGACTTCGACGACCGCGACCTCGCCGTGAGCTTCCCGGAGCGGGAGCTGGTCCCGCCCGGCCCGGAACGGACCGCCTGGGACGCCATGCACATCTTCGGCGACCCGGTGCCCGCCCAACTCGCCGCCCTGCACGAGCTGCTGGCACAGTTCCCGACGACCGCCCTGATCTACGACAGCCTCTTCCTGGGCGGGGCCGCCCTGGCCCTGGAGCGGAAGGCCGGCGACCGCCCGGTCGTGGTAGCCGTCGGCACCTTCCCGGTCATGGTGGGGAGCCGGGACACCGCACCGTTCGGCCCGGGCCTGCTCCCCCCGGCGGACGAGGCCGAGCGGGCCCGCTACGCGGCGCTCGCCGAGCAGTTGGCCGAGCGGGGCCGCCCGGTCACCGCGCACGTGCGCCGCGCCTTCGCCGCCGCCGGCGTGGAGCTGCCCGCCGGCGAGCGGGCCAGGGCCGTCACCGAGGCCGCCGACCACTTCCTGCAGCTGACCGTGCCCGGCTTCGAGTACCCGCGCGGCGACCTGCCCGCCAACCTGCGGTTCGTCGGCGCCCTGCCGCTGCCCGCACCGGACGGCGCACCGCTGCCGGCGTGGTGGCCCGAGCTCACCCGGGCACGGCCGGAGGGCCGCAAGGTCGTCGTGGTGACCCAGGGCACCGCCGCCAACGGGGATGTGACGGCGCTGCTGGCACCGTCGGTGCGCGCGCTGGGCGAGCGCCCGGACCTGCTGGTCATCGCGGCCACCGGCCGCCGGGACGGGGAGCGGCTGCTGGCCGCCGAGGTGTCCCGGCTGCCCGCCAACGTCCGAGCGGCCGGGTACGTTCCGTTCGACGCGCTGTTGCCGCACGCGGACGTGCTGGTCAGCAACGGCGGCTACGGTGGCGTGCACACCGCGCTCGGGCACGGCGTGCCGCTGGTGGTCGCCGGCGAGAGCGAGGACAAGCCGGAGGTCGCCGCCCGGGTGGAGTGGACCGGCACCGGGGTCAACCTGCGCACCGGACGGCCGTCCGCCGAGGCCGTGGCGGCCGCGGTCGAGCGGGTCCTGACCGACCCCGGGTACCGTCGGCGTGCCGAGGAGCTGCGTACCGAACTGGAGGCCTATCGTGCGCTGGACGTGATCGCCGACCTGGTCGCCGGCCTGACCCCCACCCCGGCCGACCGGACCCACCGCACCGACCAGGCCGGCCCGGCCGACCTCGCCGACCGGCCCGGCCGCACCGACCGGGCCGAGGCGCTGGCCGCCGAGGCCGGCTGAGCACCGGAACACGCAGCCTCCCAGCCCTCCCCCGCACAAGGGGCGGGGCACCGGCCCCGGGGACGACCTCCCCGGGGCCGATGCCCCGCCCGCAAGAGAACGGAACCGAAGCCATGGGCCGCCTCCCGCTCGCCGTCCGGGCCTACCCGAGGCGATCGCCGCTGACCTTCGCCTATGTGTGCCTGCTGCTGCTCACCCACGTCTGGGTCGAGTCCGTGCTGCCGGCCGACAACTCGGCCGTCCTGCTGCACCACGTCAGCACCAACCTGGACAACCTCACCGACCACCCGCTCTCCGCCCTGTTCGGCAGCGCCCTGTTCTTCGACGGCACCCTGACCGACCTCGGTTCGTCCAGCTTCGTGAGCACGTTCATCACCCTGGGCATCGGCGTCGCCGCCTGCCTGGCCTGGCTGGAGTACCGGCTGGGCACCGCGCGGGCGTTCGGGGCGTTCCTCGCCGGTCACATCGGGGCGACGCTGCTCACCGCCCTGGTCATCACGGCCGCGCTCGGGCAGGGCTGGTACCCGGAGAGCGTGCGTCAGGCCTCGGACTTCGGCGTCAGCTACGGCGCCCAGGCCGTCATGGGGGCCGCCACGGCCCTGCTGCCGCGCCGCGCCCGGCTGCCCTGGGCGGCCTTCGTGCTCGGCTGGCCGCTCGGCGGCGCCGACTGGAGCGGGCCGCTGCCGGACTTCACGACGGTCGGTCACCTCCTCGCCGCCGGAATCGGCTTCGCGCTGGCGCCACTGGCTGCCGGCCGGGCCCGCCCCCGGCCCCGGCCGAGGCCGCGCGTGGGCACCGACCGGCCCGCCGGGCACTCCGCCGACGCAAGCCGGCCCTGACGGCCGGTCCTCACCCCCGTCACAGCGAAGCGGGGCCCGGCACTGCCCAAGGCCCCGCCGAGGCGTGCGACACGTGGCCGCACCGGCCGCTGCGACGGATCGGCGGCTGTCCTGAGTGAATTCCACCGTGGAGCCGGGGGCCGGGCCGCGGGCTGCATGCCGCGGAGAAACGTGAAGGGCCCCTCACGAAACCGTAAGGGGCCCTTCACCATGGTGCGCGAGGGGGGAGTTGAACCCCCACGCCCTTTCGGGCACTGGAACCTGAATCCAGCGCGTCTGCCTATTCCGCCACCCGCGCATCTGGTGATGGGCTAAAGCTTAGCCCATCCGCGGGGGTGCTCCGCACCAGGTTTCCCGGCACCCCCGCGGAACGTGCGACGTCAGCGGGTGACGCGCTCCAGGATCCACTCGACCAGGGTGGCGGAGACGTGGCTGTGCTCGGTGTTGTCGACGTCGAAGGCGACGTCGTCGAGGTGGCCCGCGGCGAGGTCGGCGTCGGTGATGGAGAGGGTCGGGTTGACGTTCCACCGGACCGGGTCGAAGGCGAGCGCGGCCGCACTGACGGACGGCACGAAGGTCCCGCTGCGGTACTCGTCGGAGATCTTCGCCTTCAGTGCGTCCGCGACCTTGCCGAAGGAGTCCAGGGTGCCGCCGGGCGCGCCGTCCAGCGCCGGGACCTCGGTGGTGGTGCTGCGCCGCACCGCCAGGCCGAGGTGCATGCCGCCGATCTTCTGCGCCTCGCCGCGCTCCGGCTGGAAGCGGGCGGTGGCGCTGGCGATCAGCGCCTGCCAGTCGAAGGCCACCTCGCCGGCGGGCAGCGGCAGGCCGGTGCCGTCCCGGCGGCCGTTGGAGACGCCGAGCTTGCGCGGGCGCTGCGGGAAGTTGCCGATCCGCGCGAGGTCCGCCAGGAACTCCTGGCGCAGCGGGCTGGAGGTGGCGACCGGGCCGGAGTACTTGGAGTCCTCCACCCAGGCCCAGAGCAGCTGCTGGGCGGCCGCACTGCGGATCAGCTCGGCCTGCTTGGGCTGACCGGGGGCGGCCGGGGTGAAGTCCTCGAAGAAGTAGGCCATCTGCTGGAGGACCAGCGGGATCCATGCGCCGTTGTGCGGGGAGTCGTAGGAGAGGTAGGTGGCGGTCTGGTGGTCGACGCCCTCGTTCTCCAGCTTGGCGAGCGCGTAGCGGGTGATGATGCCGCCCATGCTCACGCCGCCGACGGTGAGCGGGGCGTCGCCCAGGCGCTCGTCGATCGCGCGCTTGATGGCACTGATCGCGACGCCGGCGTTGGCCTGGATGTGCGTGTGGCGCTTCTCGAAGCCGATCAGGACGACGTCGATGCCGTGGGCGAGCAGCTGGTCGAAGAAGCCCGGCGTGCCCGGCTGGTAGGGGGTGTTGAAGTAGGCGAAGAGGCCGGGGAGGTCGCTGGCGCCGTAGTTGAAGCCGTCCGCGAAGAGGAACGGGCGGCGGAGGCCGAGCCTCGGGTTGGCGAGGTAGACCGCCGCCCGGCCGGTGGGGATCTCGCCCTTGTAGGGGTCGCCGACCAGGTCCCAGGTGAAGTCGGCCGGGCGCGACTCGCCGACGTCGATGCGCTGCGGGGCGGCCGCGAACCAGACCTCGGGCTTCAGCGACGCGGCCAGCTCGGCCTGCTCGGCCTCGGTGGGCTCGGTCTCGCGCCCCAGGAGGGTGAGGGCGACGTCGATCCGGGGTTCCTGTGCCATGAGTACCGCCTCTGTCGTGGTGAGGAGCGATCATCAGCGCGCGCAGGGCGACGGTATCGGTTCGGTTACGGAGGGCACCAGGCCGTGACCGAGAGTGGTCGAAAGTGTCCGGGCGGGACGGTGAGTGGCGGAACGCGATCGGTCAGGAGAAGTCGCCGGCCCGGACGGCGGCGAGGAAGGACTCCCAGGCAGAGGAGGAGAAGAGGAGGGCCGGACCCTCGGGGTCCTTGGAGTCACGCACCGGAACGACGCCGGGGAATCCGGGGGCCACTTCGATGCAGTCGCCGCCGTTGCCGCCGCTGTGACTGCTCTTCCGCCAGACGACAGTGTCGAGCTCGCTCCTCGTCACCCCTGAACCCCTCCAGCGCATCAGCGATCAGCGCACGCGAGGCGCCCACCGAGAGAACGTCCCCACGCAGGCGATCATAGCTCCGCCGATGCCCGGCCACGACGGCCGCTACGTCGCTGGGATGCCCCCGATCAAGGCTCTCCGAGTAGACCCAGTTCTGCCCGTCAGGCATCTCCAACAGCACCATGGACTTGTCGATGATCGCCGACCGGTAGGCAAACGGCGCGACCTGGATGATGACGTTGGGAAGCTGTGACACCGCGAGTAGGTGCTCCATCTGGCGCCTCATCACGCCAGCACCACCGAAGACCGTTCGAACTGCACTCTCGTCGAGGATGACGAGCAGCAGGGGCCCATCGGGATCGAGGAAGCGCTTCTGCCTACCGAGTCGAGCAGCAGTCCGCTCGGCGATCACCTCTGGCACGCCCGCCGCATCGCTGACCTCGAACACCGCGCGGGCATACTCGGGACACTGAAGCAGTCCGTGAATCACTGAGTGCTGGAACACCCGGACCGCGACCGCTTCGGCCTCCATGTCCGCGTGGTCCCGGAACCAGTCCGGGTGCTCGACTTCGGCCTCCCAGTCGACCCGGTCCCAGAGTCGCTTCAGCAGGCCGCCCGTCTTCAGCACCCGGTCGGCGTCCTCGACCGAGTCGGCCGGCATGCGCCGCTTGCCGCTCTCGTACCGGGTGATGTTGGTCCGATTGCAATGGAGCAGCTTGCCCAGCTCCTCCTGCGTGTAGCCCAGCATCTCGCGGTAGAAGCGCAGCTCCTCGCCGAACATCACGGCAGAGCTCGCCGTCGGCCCCTGCTTCGCGCGCCGGTGTGACATGCCGACTCCCTCACGTGCCGGATGTGCCATGCACTGCCAATCGGCCGTCACCGTACCTCTGGGGGCCGATGATTGAGACCGGAACGCGATCGTCTGCCTGCGCAGCGTGAGGTGTGCGCCCCTGCTGCGAGCCGCTTCCGCTCCCCCCGCCACCCGTCACCTTTGACACCCCGGAGGCTGCCCCGCCATGCCCACGCACTGCACCCACCGCCGGCCCCGCGAGTTCGCCGCCCGGCTGCGCTCGCGGCCCGACTCCACCCCGCTCGCCCGGCTCCTCCTCCGCGCCTACCTCGCCGGCATGCCGCAGGGCGAGCACTACGCCGACATCTCCGAGTTGCTCCTCGGCGAGCTCTTCGCCAACGCCGTCCAGCACAGCGACGCACCGCCGGACCGGCTGGTCGAGGTCCGGTTCGCGCTGACCTCCGGTCGCCTGCGCATCGAGGTGCACGATGCGGGCAGCGGCCGGGCCACCGCCCGAGGCTCCTCCTCCGACGACGAGCGCGGCCGCGGCCTCTTCCTCGTCAACGAGCTGGCCGAGCGCTGGGGTTGCTGCCCGCGAGCGGGTGGGGTCGGCAAGTTCGTCTGGGCGCTGATCGCCCCCGCGGCCGGCCTCGCCGAACCGGCCCTGGACGCGACCCGGGCGGCCGTCGCGGTCTGACGGCGGGCGGCGCCGACCGGCGCACTTCGCGCCACCGTGCGCAGCACGTTCCCTCCAAGGTGGGGTTTGGCTCAACCCACCATCCGTCCACGACCGATGCCCCATTCGGCACGGGTCCGTATCGGCGGACTCGCCGATACGAATGGGGACACATGATGCTGCGGAGCAAGCGCGCTCTGGGGGCGGGCCTGTTGGCGGCGGCGCTGGCCGTCGGAACGGGCTGGGCCGTGCAGGCCAACGCGGACGGCCTGACCACCGACAATTCGCCGGCCCGTGACGCGGCCGCCGTCCAGGCCGTGGACGGCTACCAGCTGGTCACCCTGCCCAATGCCAACGTGCCGAACTTCCAGCGCCGAACCGTCTACTGCCCGGCCGGTAAGAAGGCCCTCGGCGGCGGCGCCGAGGCGCAGGGCAACGACGCCATCCTGGTGGGCAGCTTCCCGACGCCCGACGGCAGCGGCTGGGTCGCCCTCGGTCGCCAGAACGCCTACAGCAGCGTGGGCATCAGTGTGTACGTGATCTGCGCCAACGCCTGACCCCCACCCCGCACACACCCCCACACCCCCCACGGGACGAGCGGGATGGCGGCGCTGCCCGCCGCCACCCCGCCGTCCACCGGGACTCCGGCCCCGCCTCAGCCGTCGCTCTTGATGATCTTCATGGTCAGGTGCGAGTCGACGCGGGTGACGGCCGGCAGCCCCATCAGCCGGGTCGTGAGGAAGCTCTCGTAGGCGGCGTGGTCGGTGACCGCGACGCTGACGAAGTAGTCCGGCCGGCCGAAGAGCCGCCGGAACTCGACGACCTCCTCGTAGGAGGCCACCGTCGACTCGAACTCCTCCACCGTCTGCAGGTCGTTGACGCCGATCTCGACCGCGACCACCACCTCGAAGCCGCGGCCCGCGGCCGCCGGGTCGATCCGGGCCCGGTAGCCCGCGATGATCCCGGCCTCCTCCAGCCGCTTGACCCGGCGGAGACAGGGCGGCGGGGTGAGCCCGACCCGCTTGGCCAGCTCGACGTTGGTCAGGCGACCGTCGCGGCGCAGATGAAACAATATTTCACGATCGATGGCATCCAGCACTTCTCTGTTGCTCATTCTGCGACTCCAGGGCAATGATTGGAAACCATATTACCTGCAATTCTCCCTAGAATTGCCGATATGGCTTCCGCATCCGCCGGGACGCTCACGCGCCTCGATTCCCCGCCCACGCCGCCTCCACCCGCTCCGACTCCCACTCCCACCCGCGCCCCGCGGGCCGACCTGGTGGCGGCGCTGCGGGACTCCAGCTCGGTGGGGCTGGGCCTGTTCCCGCTCGGCATCGCCTTCGGCGTGCTCGTCGTCCACGCGGGCCTGGACTGGTGGTGGGCCACCGCATTCACGGCCCTGGTCTATGCCGGGTCGCTGGAATTCCTGCTCGTGGGGCTGGTCGTCGCCGTCACCCCGCTCGCGCAGATCGCGCTCACCGCATTCCTGGTGAACTTCCGCCACGTCTTCTACGCCCTGTCGTTCCCCCTGCACCGCGTGCAGGGGCGCCTCGGCAAGGCGTACAGCACCTTCGGCATGACGGACGAGGCCTACGCGCTGACCACGGGCGCGGGCGCCCGCTCCTGGAACGGCCGGCGGATCATCTGGCTCCAGGTGCTGTGCCAGGTCTACTGGGTGGCCGGCGGCACGGCCGGCGCGCTGTTCGGGGCGCTGGTGCCCGCCCGCCTGGTCGGCCTGGACTTCGCGCTCACCGCGCTGTTCGTCGTCCTGACCGTCGACGCCTACCGGGCCCGGCGGGACATCGCCACCCCGGCGCTGGCCCTGGTCTGCGCGCTGGCCGCGCGCTTCGTCCTGCCGGGTCAGATGCTGCTCGCCGCCACCGGCCTGTTCACCGCCGGGCTGCTGGTCCGGTACGCCCGCGCGAAGCACCGCACGCCGGACGCCCCGACCGCGAAGGAGCCGGCCCGTGCCTGACACGCCCTACCTGCTCGCCGCCATCGGCGTCTCGACCGCCGTCACCTGGGGCCTGCGCGCCCTGCCGTTCGCCGCCCTCGCCCCGCTGCGCGCCAGTGCCGTCCTGCACTTCCTGAGCGTGCGCATGCCGGTCGGAGTGATGGTGATCCTCACCGTCTACTCGCTGCGCGAGCTGCCCCTCGCCAGTCCGTTCCGGGCCGCGCCCACGCTCCTCGCCCTGGCGGCCACCCTCGGCCTGCACCTGTGGCGGCGCAACGCGGTGCTGAGCATCCTGGGCGGGACCGCCGTGCACGTGGCCCTCGCGAGCACGCTCTTCGCCCACGCGTGACTGCTCCCGCGGGGCCGGCGCCGGCCCCGGCGAACCGGGGCCCGTCCGCCACTACTTCGCGGCGGCTTCGAGGGTGGCGCGCCAGAGCGGGCTGTCGACGTAGTGGTTGTCGTACAGCTCGGAGGAGTCCTTGATCTCCTGCGGGCTCGCCTCGCCGCGCATCACCCGGCCGAGCAGGCGCAGGTAGTCGAAGCGGGGCATGCCGGGGGTGAAGGTGAAGAGCACATCGGCGGTCGAGCCGGGGGCGGCGGCGAAGGCGTGCGGGGTGTGCGGCGGGACGACCAGGAAGTCGCCCTCGTTGAGGACGGTCACCTCCTCGTCGACGAGCACCTGGAGCGAGCCGCCGATGACGAAGAACAGCTCCGAGGCCCGGGTGTGGAAATGGGCCGGCGCGCCGACGGCGCCCTCGGCGAAGGTGGAACGGTAGCTGGTGATCGGGCTGCCGTCGGTGCCGCAGTCGGCCAGCAGGGTCATCACGCTGCTCGGGTCGCTGGTGGTCTCGGCGGTGGCGGCGCGGGTCAGAACGGGCTTGGCAGCGGTGGCGCTCACAGTGAATCTCCCCTGGTCAGTGGCCACTTCGGTGTTCCTCCGTGGCCTTGTGATCACTACTCTACGAGCCTGAAAGACCACTTCTGTGGTTCATTCTGATGCCAGAATCATGGGTCAATTCGTGGGTGTCACCGGCCCCTGCGACAGGGCGGCCGGATCGGTGCATCCCGCTCCTGCGCGCATCGACTTCCCCCCAACGTGGGGTTTGGCTCAACCGATCGGTGTGCGGGTGCCGATGCCCCATCCGACGCAAGTCCCGGCCGGGGCGGCGGAGCTGAGGGCCGCCGCCCCGAAAACCGGCTCGACCGGGCCTAGTTCACCGGCCGGACCCGTCCCCCGATCGAGTCCGACCACTCCCGCCGACCCCCTCCACGGCCGGCGCCCCGCGCTCAACGGTCCAGGCTGATCGCGTTCTTGGCCTTCTCCACCGACTCCTCCGAGGCCGGGCCGCCGGGGTTCTCGGTGGCCAGCGCCTGGTTGAGGGCGACGAAGGGGCGCATCCGCTCCTCGTAGCGTTCGAACGCGGCACGGTGGCCCTCGCCGGCGGCCGCGGCCCGGCCGAGCTCGTCGGCGAGCAGGTGGGCGCCGACCAGGGCGAGGCTGGTGCCCTGCCCGGAGAGCGGGGAGGCGCAGTAGCCGGCGTCGCCGACCAGGACGGCCCGGCCGGCCGACCAGCGGTCCATGCGGACCTGGGCCATCTCGTCGGCGTAGAAGTCGGGGGCGCGGTGCAGCGCCTCCAGCAGCCGGGGCGTCTCCCAGCGCAGCGCCGCCATCCGCTCGGCGACCCGGGCCCTGGCCTCGTCGGCGTCCCGGACGGCCGGCTCCTCGCTCGCCCAGCCGAAGGTGACCCGCAACTCGCTGTTGCCGCGCACCGGGTAGATGCCGTAACCGGCGTCGCCGTCGCGCTGCCAGACCTGCCAGTCCTCCAGGCCGAGGAAGTTGTCGGCGCCGAAGATGGCGACGTGCATCCCGAGGTGGTTCAGGTACTGCTCCTCGGGGCCGAAGGCCAGCCGGCGGACGCGGGAGTGCAGGCCGTCCGCGCCGACCACCAGGTCGAAGGTGCGGGGCTGTGCGTGCCGGAAGGTGACGTGGACGCCGTGCTCGTCCTCCCGCAGCCCGGTGACGGCGTCGCCCCAGACGAACTCGGCTTCGTCCGCGACGCGTTCGGCCAGTATCGCGACCAGGTCCTCGCGCAGCAGCTCGACGTCCTCGCTGTCGAGCCGGCCGCTGCTGAAGGTCTCCTCGGTGGAGCGGTGCACCTCGGTGCCGTCGCCGTCGAGCACGGACATGCCGCGCATCCGGGTGCGCACTGCGCGGACCTGCTCGGTCAGGCCCATCCGGCCGATCACGTCGAGGGCGACGCCGCGGATGTCGACCGCCTGGCCGCCGCGGCGCGGGCCGGGGGCGAGCTCCACCACGGTCGGGGCGAAGCCCTGGCGGCGCAGCAGGTGGGCGAGCGCGGTGCCGGCGATGCCGCCGCCGGAGATGAGCACGGTCTTCACGGGGACTCCCTGGTTCACGTCGGGCTGGTTCACGTCGGGGCGGATTGCCGACTTCTGCCTGTACGCCGTAAGCGCTGAACTGAATGTACGACGTAAATTCAGCACGCGCAAGCAGTTCATCAGGGCATACAGGGCCAACCTGTACTAGTACACAAGGCGCAGCATTCCGCGCGTTCCGGCCGGTGCCGCCGCCCGGAAGGGAGCGTTCATGGTCGATTCGGTACGAAAAGGAGTGAACCTCCGACGCTTCCTGAGCGTGGTTCAGATGGATCCCGATCGTCCGCCGAGGCCGATCGCCGACGTCCAGGAGTTGCCATCGCCATGTCCGTCCACGACACCAGCCACCGACAGGGGCCGGCCCAGCACCGGGAAGCAGACCGGGAAGAGGCCCGCCGAGGAGAGACCCCGCCGGAGAAGCCGAACCGGGGCCGGGCGTTGAAGGGCGCGCTCGCGCTGCTGCTGGTCGCCGCCGTGGCGGCCGGCCTGCTCTGGTGGCACCCGTGGAGCGAGAAGAAGGCCCCCGGCCCGAAGCCGCTGCAGTTCACCACCGCCACCGGCGGCTCCGCCCAGTTCGGCACCGGGGCGCACCTCTACCGCTACAAGGTGCGGGTGGAGGACGGGCTCGCCGAACGGCCCGAGCAGTTCGCCGCCGAGGTGGACGCCGTCCTCGGGAACGTCAAGCTCGGCTGGGCCGCGGGCGGTGAGGTGTCCTTCCAGCGCGTGGCCGCCGACCCGGTGGACTTCACCGTCTACCTGGCCACCCCGAAGTCCACCGACCGGATATGCGGCCAGTACGGGCTGGACACCGGCGGCTGGGTGAACTGCGGCGCCGGCCACCAGGTGGTCATCAACGTCAAGCGCTGGACCGAGCTGTCCGAGTTCTACGTCGGCCGCCCCGAGCTCTACCACGCCCTCGCCGTCAACCACGAGGTCGGCCACATCCTCGGCAACGGGCACGTCGACTGCCCCGGTCCGGGCGCCCCGGCACCGGTGATGCAGCAGCAGATCAAGGGCCTGAACGGCTGCGTCCCCAACGGCTGGCCGTACTCCGACACCGGCGCCCTGCTCACCGGCCCGCCCACCCCGGACGCGATCCCCGGCCAGGGCGCCACACCCGCCCAGAGCGGCACGCCCGGCCGCGCCTCCGGGGCGGCCATGCCGTAGGCCGGGCCGTGGAGCCGGCCGTCCCCGGGGCCGCCGGCCGCCGCGGCGCGAGCGGCTGCGGGGCGAATCCGCGCTGGTAGGGTCTGAGCCAGTACAGGCCGGTCCGGTACGGACCAGTACAGAGCGGCCGGCGACACAGCGACCCTCCGAGGAGTCGGCACCATGGCACCGGAGACGGAGCCGCCCTTCCAGCGCATCGCCGCCGAGCTCCGCCGGCGCATCGCCGCCGGGGAGCTCGCGCCCGGCGAGCGGGTGCCCTCCACCCGGCGGATCGCCCAGGACTGGGGCGTCGCACTGGCCACCGCCACCAAGGCGCTCACCGTGCTGCGCCTGGAGGGCCTGGTGGAGGCCCTGCCCCGGGTCGGCACCGTGGTGGCGGCACCCGCCGGGCCGCCGGCCGGCACCCCGGCGGCGCCCGGCACCCCGGCGGACACCGCGCCCGGACAGCCCCACCGCTCCCCCGCCGCCGAGGGCGAGTTGAACCGCGAGCGGATCCTCCGGGCCGCTCTGGAGCTGGCCGACGCCGAGGGCCTGGCCGCTCTCTCGATGCGCGCCGTCGCGGCCCGGCTCGGCGTCTCCGCGATGTCCCCGTACCGGTACGTCACCAGCAAGGACGAGCTCGTCCTGCTCACCGCCGACCTGGCCTTCGGCGAGGCGGCCTACCCCGCCGAACCGCCCGCGGGCTGGCGGGCCCGGCTGGAGCTGGGCGCGCGAACCCTGTGGTCGCTGTTCCGCCGGCACCCCTGGCTGGCGCAGCTCAGCCCGGTCACCCGGCCGCTGGTGCTGCCCAACCTGATGGCGCACGCGGAGTGGGCGCTCGCCGCGCTGGAGGGCCACGGCCTGGACGCCACGACCGTGCTGGACACCCATGTGCTGCTCTACAGCTACATCGAGGGGATCGCCGTCAACCTGGAGCGCGAGGCCCAGGCGCAGGCCACCACCGGCCTCACCGAGCAGGAGTGGATGGACAGCCGGACCCCGGCCCTCGGCGCGCTCATCGCCTCGGGCCGCTTCCCCGCGTACACCCGGCTGGTGGCCGAACTCCCGGACGGCTACGACCTGGACCTGGACGCACTGTTCGAGTTCGGCCTGGCCAACCTGCTGGACGGCCTGACCGCCCGCATCGAGCGGGCCGCCGCCGGGCACGACCGGGCCTGATCCACCGGACCGGCGCTACCCCGCCTCCCGGCCCCGGAAGGTACGGCGGTACTCCCGCGGGGCGACGCCGACCCGCGAGGTGAACGCCGGGCGCAGCGAGACCGCCGAGCCGAACCCGCAGCGGACGGCGACCGCGTCCACCGGCAGGTCGGTCTCCTCCAGCAGCCGCTGGGCGAGCAGCACGCGCTGCTCCAGCAGCCAGCGCAGCGGCGTCGTCCCGGTGGCCTCGACGAACCGGCGGGCGAAGGAGCGCTCCGACATCAGTGCCAGCCCGGCCATCCGGGCGACCGTCCACGGGGTGTCCAGTGCGGCCAGGACGTCGGCGCGGGCCCGGGCCAGGGCGTCGTCGCCGCGGCCGGCGCCCTCGGGGACGGGCGAGGGGATGAACTGGGCCTGCCCGCCCGCGCGGAAGGGCGCGGTGACCATGGCCCGGGCGATGGTGGCGGCGGCCTGCTGCCCGTGGGCGGCCCGGACGAGGTGCAGGCAGAGGTCGATGCCGGCCGCCACCCCGGCGGAGGTCCAGAGGCCGCCCTCGCCGGTGAAGAGCACCTCCGGGTGCACGTCCACCGCCGGGAACCGGCGGGCGAGTTCGGCGCTGAGCGCCCAGTGCGTGGTGGCCCGGCGGCCGTCCAGCAGGCCGGCCTCGGCGAGCACGAAGGCGCCCGCGCAGAGCGAGGCGACGGTCACCCCCTGCTCGTGGGCGGCCCGCAGCGCCGCCAGTACGGCCGGGTCGCACGGCTCCTGGACGCTCTCCAGGCCCGGGACGACGACCAGGTCGCACCGGGTGAGCTCGTCCAGTCCGAAGTCGGGCACCCGTTCCAGCCCGCCGCCCAGCCGCACCCGGGCCCCGGCGGGCCCGCACACCCGCAGGTCGAACGGCGGCAGGCCGGGGCGGGTGGACCGGTTCGACCAGACCTCGTTGATCACCGCATAGTCGAACGCCCGCACCCCGTCGAAGATCAGGCAAGCCACCGTACGCATGGCAGCAAACCTACGCCGTGGGCCCGCCGCGGTGGCAGGATTCGATCGATGGGTGGCAGCAGCGCCCCTCACGGCCCGCGCCCCGGCCGCAGCACGATGGACGCATGACGAACACCAGCGCATTCGACGCCCCGCTCACCATCGACTCCGACGCCGTTCTGGTCGTCATCGACGTCCAGAAGGGCTTCGAGGACTACGCGTTCTGGGGCGAGCGGGACAACCCCGAGGCGGAGCAGCGGATCGGCGAGCTGATCGACGTGTGGGAGGCCACCGGCCGTCCGATCGTCACCGTGCAGCACGCCTCGGCGGGCGGGCCGCTCGTGCCGGGCACCCCCGGCTACGAGCTGAAGGACTTCGTCGCCTCGGCCAAGTCCGACCTGCACATCACCAAGCAGGTGAACAGCGCCTTCTACGGCACGCCGGACCTGCACGAGTGGCTGCAGCAGCGGGGCGCCCGGCAGGTGGTCATCACCGGGATCATCACCAACGTGTGCAACGAGACCACGGCGCGGATGGCCGGCAACCTCGGCTACGACGCGATCTTCCCGGCCGATGCGATGCACGCCTTCGACATGACCGGCCCCGATGGCGTCACCGTGCCCGCCGCCGAACTCGCCCGCGCCACCAGCACGGTGCTGCACGCGATGCGGTTCGCCAAGGTGGTCGGCACCGGGGCCGTGGTCGCCGCGGCCGGCGCCGCCCGGCCCGCGGCGGCCGGCGCCCGGTAGGCCCGGCTCCCGGTGGGCGCGGCACCCGGTGGGCCGACGCGGTCCCGCCCTCACGTCGTCCCGGCGTCAGCCCACCCGCTCGGCCAGGAAGTCCTCCCAGGTGCGCCGACCGGTCTGCGCGCCGATCAGGGTCAGGTTGTCGCCGGCCCGGTAGGCGCGGCCGACCTTGCCCGGGACGCGGACCGGCAGCATCGGCCGGCGCCGGCCGCTCGCCCGGAGGTAGCCGCGGACCATCTCGGCCATCGGGTAGACGGTCGGGCCGGCGAGGTCGGGCACCGGGCCGGCCGGCTCGTCCAGGGCCAGCTCGACCAGCCGGGCCGCCACCTCGCGCGAGTCGACCGGCTGCCAGCGGATCCCGCCCGGCGCCGGGACCACCGGCAGCTTCGCCATCCCGGTGGCCACCTTGAGCGCCAGGTCGTGGAACTGGGCCGCGCGCAGCGTGGTGTACGGCAGGCCGGAGTCGGCGACGGCCTGCTCCGCACCCAGCTTGGAGCGGAAGTAGCCGAGCGGGAGCCGGTCCGCCCCGATCACCGAGATGTAAACCAGGTGCTCCACCCCGGCCCGGCGAGCGGCGCGCACCAGGTTCCGGGTGGCGACGTCGTCGCCCTTGGCGCCGCCCGCGAGGTGCAGCACCGTCCCCACGCCGGCCACCGCCGCGTCGATCCCCTCGTCCCCCAGCAGGTCGCCGGTCACGTAGGTGACGCCGTCGGCGGCCGGGCGTGCGGTGCGGGTGAGCACCCGGACATCGCGGCCGGCCGCGCGCAGCAATGGGAGGACGTGGCCGCCGAGGGTACCGGTGCCGCCGGTCACGAGGAGCGGGGAGTTCACCATGATCGTCTCCGATTCGTCCGGCCGGGAGTGGATCTCCGGCCTCGGCCGTTAGGTGTCGTGGTCCTGCAGTACGTGGTTCTGCAGATGTGACCCGCGGCGACGGAGGAATGTGACACGGTGATCGGGAATTCATTGCCGGCCGGCGGACCGGCCGACGTACGGACCGGGCTCTTCGAGGAGCACCGCCCGCATCTGCGCGCCGTGGCGTACCGGATGCTGGGCTCGCTCAGCGAGGCCGAGGACGCCGTCCAGGAGGCCTGGCTGCGCTACGACCGGACGGACACCTCCGAGGTGGAGAACCTCGGCGGGTGGCTCACCACGGTGGTCGGGCGGGTCTGCCTGAACCTGCTGCGCTCCCGTGCGCAGCGGCGCGAGGAGTCGCTGGAGTCGCGGATGCCCGATCCGGTGCTCGGGCGCGAGGGCGTGGTGGACCCGGAGCAGGAGGTGCTGCTCGCGGACTCGGTCGGGCTGGCGCTGATGGTGGTGCTGGAGTCGCTTTCGCCGGCCGAGCGGGTGGCGTTCGTGCTGCACGACATGTTCCAGGTGCCGTTCGAGGAGATCGCCCCGCTGATCGAGAAGACCTCGGCCGCCACCCGGCAGCTGGCCAGCCGGGCCCGCCGCAAGGTCCAGGGGCAGGCGCCGGCGCCCGACCGGGACCTCGCCCGGCAGCGGGTGGCCGTGGACGCGTTCTTCGCCGCCACCCGGACCGGGGACCTGGAGGCGCTGCTCTCGGTGCTCGATCCCGAGGTCGTGCTGCGCGCCGACGGCGACGTCGGCCGGATCCGGCAGACCGTGGTGCTCTCCGGAGCCCGGACGGTGGCGAGCCAGGCGGTCCTGTACCGCTCGCTGGCCCCGTACGTCCGCCCGGCGCTGATCAACGGCGCGGCCGGCGTCGTGGTGATCGGCGCCAACGGCAAGCTGGTGTCGATCATGGCGTTCACCGTGGTCGACGGCGCGATCGTGGCCATCGACGTGCTGACCGACCCCGAGCAGCTGCGCGCCCTCGACGTGACGGCGTTCGAGGACTGAGCCGGCGCACGCACGACCGCCCCCGCACGGGCTTCCGTGCGGGGGCGGTCGCGTCAGCGGTGCCGGGCCGGGATCAGCCCTTCTTCGACAGGAAGTCGTACGCACCCGCGGCCACGTCGTCCAGGTACGGGCCGGCCTGGAACTTCGGGTCGCCGGTGTGCTTGCCGACCGAGACGTTGCTGACCAGGGCGGGCTTGCCGTCCTTCACCGCCAGCCAGCCGCCGCCGCTGGAACCGGCGGTCATGGTGCAGCCGATCGCCAGCATCGGCGGGCGGCTCGGGTCGAACGACAGCCGGGTCGGCTTGCCGCTCTCGCAGTGGTTGAGCTCCATGCCGTCGTACGGCGGGGCCGCCGGGAAGCCGAACTCGGAGATGCTGAGCTGGTCGCGCGGGGCGTTGAACCAGACCGGCAGCGCGCCGCCGACCGTCTCCTCCAGCGACTTGCCGTTGTCCGCGGGCTTCACCCGGATGATCGCGAAGTCGTAGTGGGTGGCCGCGTCACCGGTCTTGCCGCCCTCGGCCTTCCACTGCGGGGAGGTGACGGCCTGCGTCCCGGGCCAGATGCCGTACGGCGCGTACTGGGACTCGTCGGCCTGCTTGCCGCCGCTCAGGGCGGCGCTGCTGTTGAAGGCCGGGATGAAGGTGATGTTGCTGTAGAACGAGCCGCCCTTGCCCTGGTGGACGCAGTGGCCGGCGGTCCACACCAGGTTGCTCTTGCCGGGGTGGGCCGGGTCGGCCACCACGGTCGCCGAGCACTGGTTGTGGTTGAGGCCGCCCGCGGCGTTCGCACCGGCGCCCGGCTCGTCCGCGAACAGCTTCCCGTGCACGGCGAACTTGGTGTACGGGTGCTGGACCGGCTGGGCGTTGACGGTCTTCGGCAGCGGGTCGTTGCCGTTGTCGCCCGGCTGGGCGGGCTGCGCCGGCGGCTGGCCCGGCTGCGAGGGCTGCGCGGCGGGCGGCTGCGCAGGCTGGGCGGGCGGCTGCGCCGGGGCCTGGCCCGGCTGCGACGGCTGGGCGGCCGGCGGCTGGGCGGGCTGGGCCGGCGGCTGCGACTTGGGCGGCGCGGGGGCCTGCGAGGCGGGCTGCTGGGTGGTGGACGGCTTCGGCGCGGCCGGGGTGGTCGGCTGGCCGGCCGGCGGCTTGGCGCCCGGCGCGGTGGTGGCGGGCGCCGGGGCCGACGGCTTGCCGGGCTGCGACGGCTGCGCGGGCTGGGCGGGCGGCTGGCCCGGCTGCGACGGCTGGGCGGGCGCGGCCGGCGGCGCGATCGGCTCGTCGGGCTTGGCCTGGAGCAGCTTCTCCAGCGTCCAGAAGCCCTTGGCGGCGGCCGGGAGGGCGTAGTCCTTCGCCCACTTCTCCCAGTCCTCGAACTTCCACTTCTTCAGGTCGTCGAGGTTGGCCGGCAGTCCGAGGTTGGGCGCGGCCGCCGCGGCGGCCGCGGCGTCGGCGGAGCCCTCGTTGTCCGGCCCGCAGGCCGAGGTGCCGAGCAGGGTGAGGGCGAGGACCGAGGCCCCGAGGACGGTCCGGGCGGAGCGGGTGGCGCGCACGGCGGAACGGCCCGTGTTTCTGGCTGACGATGACATGAACTTCTGATCCCCCTGTTGGAAAACGCGCGGCGCGGCCGTCGAGGCGGCACCGCGGTGCGCGGGGGAGTATTCCACTGTCCGTCAGCGCGCCGGCCACCCGCCCCCGGGTGGCGCGGCGTCAGCGCCCGATCGCGCCGTCCAGCTGCTCGCGGATGATGTCGGCGTGGCCGGCGTGCCGGCCGGTCTCCTCGATCATGTGGACCAGCAGCCAACGCATCGAGGGGGCCTCGGCGTTGGGGCGCAGCGAGCGGACCCCTGGGCGGTCGAGATCGCCGGCGGCCGCGGCGGCGACCTCGTTGGCGCGGGCGATCGCCGCCCGGTAGGCGGCGACCGACTCCGCGACGGTCTCGCCGCCGGGCGAGGGGGCGTCGTCGTCCCACGGCTCGACGTCGTCGCCGCGGTAGGCCCAGAGGAACCAGTTGAGTTCGACCGCGGTGAGGTGGCGGACCAGCCAGAGCAGGCTGGTGCCGGAGGCGACGCCGGGGCGCCGGGCGTCCTCGTCGGAGAGGTCCGCGGTCTTGCCGATGACGGCCTCGCGGAGGTAGTCGAGGAAGGTCAGCAGGGTGGTCGGCTCGTCGGCGTTGAGGCCGGGCGGGCGGACGTCGGAGCGCTTGCGCGCGGCGGTGTTCTCGGTCACGCCCGCCACCCTAGCCAGGAGCCCTGACGGACCGTCACCACCCCTGGCCGTGCAGCCAGTCCGCGAGGTGGCGGGCACAGTCGTCGACCGACTCGCGCCAGGTGTGTGCGGCGCCGTCGCCGGCCTCGTCGCTGACGTGCTTGACCAGCCGGACCGGCACTCCGGCCCGGTGGGCGACGGAGGCGACGGCGTAGCCCTCCATGTCGACCAGGTCGGCGTGCTCGGCCAGCCGCTCGCGGGCAGCGGCGGAGGAGACGAAGAGGTCGCCGGTGGCCAGGATCGGGCCCTCGCCCTTGCCGACGACCAGCGGGGCGCCGTAGACGCGGCCGGTGAGCTCCTCCAGGGCCGGGCTGTCCAGGTCGTGCTGGATGACCTGGGTGACGGTGTGGGTGCCCTCCCAACCGGGCCGCAGGGCGCCGGCGGTGCCGAGGTTGAGCACCTCGGAGGGGTGCTCGCCCCGGGCCAGCACGGTGGCGAGTGCGGCGGCCGCGTTGACCTTGCCGATGCCGGTGAGCAGCACCGGGAGCTTGTCCCCGAGGTAGGCGGCCTCCTCCCGGACGGCGACGACGACGAGCGGGCGGTCGGCGGAGATCGTTCCCATCAGGCGCATACCGCCATGGTACGGAGCGGGCGCCCGGTCGGCGGCGGCATCGCGGCAACACCGGCGACACCGGCAGCACGGCGTGCGGCGGCGCGCGGCCACGGACGGCGGCGCGCGGCGGTTCCCCGCAGCACCGCCCACTCGGACCGGACACAAGCGGACCCCCACCCTCCGACTGTGTGGGGAACCACATAGGGTGCATCCGGCGTCGACCCGATCGCCACCTGCCCCACACCGGGGCGGCGGGCCCTGGAAGTGCTCGACCACAGTGCTCGACCGCATGCCCGGAACGGCTCCCGGCGGCGCCCGCGGAAACGCGTTTCGCCCCCGGCCCCGGACGGGCTCGAAGATGCTCAAGATCGGCGCAAGTCGGGTGTGGCCGCGGGGAGTGACGGCCATACTGCTGGCAACGGCCGGGCCCCGTCGCCACGGGGCGGGCCACAGGGGAGGGTGAGGCGGGGTGGCGACACCAGTACGTACGGAGGGGGCGGGCGCGCCGGCACGGCCGGACGACCCGGTCGCGGTGGGGCGCACCGCTGCGGCGGGGCGCCCACGTCCGGTGGCCTGGCTGAACCGGGCCACCCGGACGGCGCCGGGCCGGCTGCGGCTGGCCGGGGCGCTGCTGGCGGTGGTCACCGTCGCGTTCGGCGCGCTCACGGCCTGGCAGGTCGACGCCCGGGCGCGGGCGGCCGAGCGGGTCGTCTCGTACAGCCAGCCGCTGAGCCAGGCGGCCGCCGACATCCACCGCTCGCTGGCCGACGCGGACACCACGGCGGCCACCGGCTTCCTGCTGGCCGGCACCGAGCCGAAGGCCGTCCGGGAGCGCTACGAGCAGGACCTCGCGACGGCGTCCCGGCTGATCGCCGAGGCGGCGGCACGGACCACCGCCTCCTCCCCCGCCCAGGGCTGGCTCGCCACGCTCAACCAGCAAGTCCCGGTCTACGCCGGCCTGGTGGAGACGGCGCGGGCCAACAACCGGGTGGGCTACCCGCTCGGCGGCGCCTACCTGCGGTACGCCTCCGACCAGATGCGCACCGTGCTGCTGCCGGCCGCCGCGCAGCTGAGCACCGCCGAGAACCAGGAGCTGGCGGACGACTACGCCGCGGCCCGGTCGGTGCCGTGGGCGGCGTACGGGCTGGGCGTGCTGGCACTGGCCGTGCTGGTCTGGGTGCAGGTGGTGCTGTTCCGGCGCACCAACCGGGTGTTCAACGTCGGGCTGGTGGCCGCGACCGCCGCCGTGCTGTCCGCCGTCCTCTGGCTGACCGTGGCCGGCACCACCGCCGACTCCGCGCTGCAGCGCAGCGAGCAGCGCGGCGCTGCCCCGCTGCGGGCGCTCAACGCGGCCCGGGTGGACGTGCTGACCGCCCGGCTGGCGGAGAACCTGCACCTGGTCGCGCGCGGCTCCAGCACCAAGTACGCCGACCTCTGGTCGAAGACCGGCGAGCACCTGTCCGGCACGGGCTCCCGGGGCGAGCCGACCGGCACCCTGTGGGAGGCCCAGCTGCTGGCCCCGGCCGACGCCCAAGCCGCCGTCGCCGCTGCGGGTGAGCAGTACCGGTACTGGCGCGACCAGCACGCCGCAGCGACCAAGCTGGAGACCGTCGACGGGGACTACCAAGCGGCGCTGAACGCCACGGTGGCCGCCAGGCCGGAGGACGCGGCGAAGACGGCCGACGCCTCGTTCAACGCCGCCGACCGGAAGCTGGCGGAGGCGGCCGGGGCCGAGCTCCAGGAGTTCCGGCAGGCGGCCGAGGGAACGGACGGGGACCTGCGCACCGCCGCCGTGGCGGTCGCGGTGCTGGCCCTGGTGGCGGCCGCCGCGGCGGTCCGCGGCCTCGGCCGGCGGCTGGCCGAGTACCGGTAGAGGGGGGAACGGACATGATGCACGGAAAGAGCGGCAGGAGCGGACGGGCCCGGTCGGTGGCGGCGGTGGCGCTGCTGGCCTCCTGTGCGGCGGTGCTCGGCGCCGGCAGCCCGCAGGGCGCGGTGCTGCCCGGGGCGCAGCAGGCGACACAGGCGCCGCAGCGGGGGCAGCAGGAGCAGGCCGGCGACTGCGACGTCTACCGGAGCGTCCCGCCGAGCAGCGAGGACGGCCCGGCGGTGAAGGCCGTCAAGGCCAAGCGCAGCCTGGTCATCGGCATCGACCTGAACAGCTACCGCTGGGGCTCCCGCAACCCGGACACCGGCCAGATCGAGGGCTTCGACATCGACCTCGCCCGGGCGATCGGGACCGCGATCATGGGCGACCCGGACAAGGTGACGCTCAAGGCGGTGCCCACCGCCGAGCGGATCAAGTTCATCCAGGAGGGCCGGGTCGACCTGATCGTCCGCACCATGACGATCACCTGCGACCGGCTGGAGCAGGTGGCCTTCTCCCGTCCGTACTTCAACACCAGCCAGCGGGTGGTGGTGCCCAAGTCCTCCCCGGCGCGCAACCTCGACGAGGCGCTGAACGGCGCGACCGTCTGCGCCGCGGCCGGCTCCTCGGCCCAGGACGAGCTGAAGAACCGTCCGGTCAAGCAGGTCGTCTCCCCGGAGAACAACCTGGACTGCCTGGTGCTGATGCAGCTCGGCAAGGTCGACGCCACCATGACCGACGACGCCCTGGCGGCCAGCCAGGCGGCCCAGGACCAGAGCGTCCGGGTGGTGGACGGCGAGGTCCGCCCGGGCGTGATGGGCATCGCGATGCTCAAGACCAGCACCGACCTGACCGCCCGGGTCAACCAGGTGCTCGCCGACTACTACGGAAGCGGCGCCTGGCGCGGCACGTACGACCGCTGGCTCAAGCCGTACCTGCTGAACGACGCCGACCACTACTGGCCGGTGCAGCACTGAGCGGCGGGCCGCCGGGGCGCCCGGCAGCGCTTCGACGGCCCCTTGACGACCGGCCCGGACCGGGCCCGGAGGCCGCAGGCTAGGGTCGGGAACCGGTCCGGGACGGACCACCAGGACGACGAAGGAGAGACGGCGTTGGCGGCTTCTGCTGGCCCGGTGCTGAGCCGGGAGGAGGTGGACCGCGCGCTCGCGCGCCTCGGCGCGGAGCGCGACGCGGTCGAGGCGGCGCTGCTCTCGCTCCAGGACCACGCGGGGCTGCGGCTGCTCGACGGCGCCGAGCTGACCGGGCGCACCCAGGAGCGCTGGGCCGTCGCCGGACAGGGCCTGCCGCTGCTCTGGGCGCTGTTCGACCGGTACTCGGAGGCGCTGGCCTCGGCCCGCGCGGTGCGGGCCCGTAAAGCCCGGCCGGGCGCGGCCGAACTCGCCGAGCTGAGCGAGCTGCTGACCGGCGATGCGGTCACCGTGCCCGGCGGCGCCGTGCCGGACGGCCCGCAGCTGCTCGGCGCGCCCGCCAAGCTGGTCGAGCGGGTCAGCCTGGACGACCTGATGGTCCGGATGAACTCCTGGTACGCCACCGTGCTGGAGGTGGTCTGCGCCGCGGACGCGGTCTGGTCGGCGCTGCCGGCCCGGATCGACCTGCTGCTGGCCGAGCTGCGCCGGGTGCAGACGCTGGCCGGCTCGCTCGGCGTGCACCCCGGCAGCCACCCGCTCGGCGACGACCTGGCCGGGCTGGGGGCCGATCTGACCGGGCTGCGGACCGAGGTCCGCGGGGACCCGCTGGCGCTCTGGCGGCCGGCCCGGGTGCCCGCGCAGCGGGGCACCGTCCCGGACGGCACCGCGCTGGCCACGCCCTCCGGCGTGGTCGACACCGAGCGGTTCGACCGGGCCGGCCGGGCGCTGGACGGCGTCCGGCTGGAGCTGGAGGACCTGCTGCGGCTGCGCGACGACGCCGAGGAGCGGCTGCAGGGCGTCGGCGACCTGCTCCAGCGGGCGGACGCCACGCTGGCCGAGGCGCGCCGGGCGCGCGGCGAGGTGCTGGCGAAGATAGCCGCCACCGAGGTGCCCGCGGTGCCGGGCCCGGCCTCGGCGCTGCGCGAACGGATCGTGCTGGCGCTGGAGTTGCGCCAGGGCGGCCAGTGGCACCGGCTGGCGCCGCTGCTGGACGCGCTGGAGGACGCGGCCGCCAAGGAGCTGACCCGGGCCCGGCAGTCGCTGACCGAGGTGACCCAGCCGCTGGCCGTCCGGGCCGAGCTGCGCGGGCGGCTGGACGCGTACAAGGCGATGGCGGCCCGGCTGCGGGTGGCCGAGGACCCGGAAGTGGTCGAGCGGTACGAGAAGGCGCGCTGGCTGCTCTGGAGCGCACCCTGCGACCTGCGGGCGGCCGCGGCGGCGGTGTCCCGCTTCCAGCAGTCGCTGCGGCCGGCGCAGGTCGAGCGGCCCGGCGGCGGCGCGCCGGTCGACGGACAGGCACAGGAACACGGACTGGGGGGCTGAGGTTCATGGGCGAGGCGTGCGAGCGGCCGGAGTGCACCGGCGGCGGGACGGTCGACGCGGACGGCTACTGCGACGAGTGCGGGCTCGCACCGGCGGGCACGGGCACCACGGGTACCACGGGCACGAGCGCGGGCGACGACACCGGCCCGAGCGCGGGCACGGGCACCGGCGCGGCACCGGCTCCCGGCTCCCCCTGCCCGCGCGAGTGCTCCGGCACCATCGACCCGGACGGCTACTGCGACGAGTGCGGCCTCGCCGCCCCCGGCACCGACACCGGGCTCACCCAGCCCCACGTGCCCTCCGCCCGGGTCGCCCGCGACTCGGCCCGCTCCACCCGCACCGGCTCGGCCCGCTCGATGTCCGGCCGCTCCCGCGACCACCGCTCGACCCGCACCGACGGCAGCCGCTCGGTGTCGGTGGTCAGCTCCCGCCGCAGCACCAGCGCCGGCACCCGCAACCGGCTCGGCGCCGGCCTGGTGACCGTCCCGACCGTCCCGAGCGCCGACCCGCTGCAGGCGGTGATGGCCGACCCCCAGGTGCCGGAGCGCAAGCGGTTCTGCTCCAAGTGCGACTCCCCGGTGGGCCGGACCAAGGGCGAGCGGAAGGGCCGTCCGGACGGCTTCTGCACCAAGTGCGGCACGCCGTACTCGTTCACGCCCAAGCTGCGCCGGGGGGACCTGGTCGGCGGGCAGTACGAGGTGGTGGGCTGCCTGGCGCACGGCGGGCTCGGCTGGATCTACCTGGCGGTGGACCGGCGGGTCAACGACAAGTGGGTGGTGCTGAAGGGCCTGCTGGACACCGGCGACGAGGACGCGCTCGCCGCGGCCGTCGCGGAGCGGCGGTTCCTGGCCGAGGTGGACCACCCCAACATCGTCCGCATCATCAACTTCGCGGAGCACCCGGACCTGCGCACCGGCGCCACCGACGGCTACATCGTGATGGAGTACGTCGGCGGCAAGTCGCTCAAGGACATCGCCAACGCGCGCCGCACCCCGGACGACCGGCGCGAGCCGCTGCCGGTGGAGCAGGCGATCGCGTACGCGCTGGAGGCCCTGCCGGCGCTCGGCTACCTGCACGGCCGCGGCCTGGTCTACTGCGACTTCAAGATCGACAACGTGATCCAGAGCGGCGACAGCCTCAAGATCATCGACATGGGCGCCGTCCGCCGCTTCGACGACGAGGGCCCGATCTACGGCACCATCGGCTACCAGGCCCCGGAGATCGCCACCGACGGCCCCTCCCCCGCCTCCGACCTCTACACCGTGGCCCGCACCCTGGCGGTGCTCAGCTTCGACTTCCAGGGCTACAGCACCACCTACCGCGACTCGCTGCCCGGCCCGGAGACCGTCCCCGCCTTCGCCGCGTACGAGTCGTACTACCGCCTGCTGGTCCGCGCCACCGACCGCGACCCGGCCCGCCGGTTCGCCTCCGCCGAGGAGATGGCCGACCAGCTCACCGGCGTGCTCCGGGAGGTGCTGGCGCTCCAGGACGGCCGGCCGCGCCCGGCGCTGTCCACCCTGTTCGGCCCCGAGCTGCGGGTGGTGGACACCGAACTGGTGCAGCCGCCCCGCACCCCCGGCGAGCTGCGGGTGACCGCGCTGGACCCGGCCGCCGCCGCGCTGGCGTTGCCCGTCCCGCGGGTCGACCCGGCCGACCCGAACGCCGGCTTCCTGGCCACCCTGCTCGCCACCGACCCGGAGGAGGCGCTCGCCGCCCTGGCCGGCGCGCCCGCCGACTCCGTCGAGCGCCGGCTGCGCGAGCTGCGCGCCCACCTCGAACTCGGCGGTGGCGCCCCGGCCGAGGAGGCGCTGACCGCCCTGCAGAAGGACCACCCGGACGACTGGCGGGTGGTCTGGTACCGCGGGCTCGCCGCGCTGGTCGCGGCCGCCGGCGAGACCGCCGACGAGGACGGGCTCCGCGCCGCCGCCGAGGCCTTCGACGCCGTCTACGACGCCTTCCCCGGCGAGTGCGCCCCCAAGCTGGCCCTCGGCATCTGCGCCGAACTTCTCGGCGACGGCGCGGACGCGGCCGAGTTCTACCGGCTGGTGTGGACCACCGACCAGGCCTACCTGAGCGCCGCCTTCGGGCTGGCCCGGGTCCGCCTCGCCGACGGCGACCGGGCGGGCGCGGTCGCCGTCCTGGAGTCGGTGCCGGCCACCTCCAGCCAGTACACCGCCGCCCGGATCGCCGCCGTCCGGGCCCGGCTGCGCGAGCGGCCGTCCACCGACCCGCTCGGCCCCGACCTCGGCGCCGGCTCCGACCAGTTGACGGCGCTCCGGCTGGACGACCGCCGCCGCGAGGAGCTCTCGGTCGAGGTGCTCGGCGCCGCACTCGGCTGGGTCGCCGCGGGCTCGCCCGGCGAGACCGGCCTCGGCCGGGCCACCGGCGAGGTCAAGGTGCTGGGACGACCTGCGGTGGAGCGGGAACTGCGGTTCGCGCTGGAGCAGTCATACCGGATACTCGCCCGGTTGGCCGACCGGGCCGAGACCAGGATCGAGATGGTGGAGCGGGCCAACCGCGTCCGCCCCAGGACGTGGGTGTAGCCGATGCCGCAGCAGACCGTGTGCCAGAGCTGTTCCGAGCCGCTGGACCCGGAGGACGTCTATTGCGGCTCCTGCGGCCACGGCCGGGACGCCCGACCCGCCGCCGGCGCGATGCCGGCGAGCTGGTCGGCCGCCCCCGGCGGGGCCGACCACCCGCCGACGCTCGCCGTGCCCGCCCAGAGCGGGCCCGCCTGCGCGCACTGCGGCGTGCCGCAGGTCACCGCCGACGGCTACTGCGAGGCCTGCGGCCGCGCCCAGCCGCGCCCGCGCGACCACATGGAGAAGGCCCTCGCGGGCGTCGCCGGGGTCAGCGACCGGGGCGTGCGCCACCACCGCAACGAGGACTCCTTCACCGTCGCGGCCAGCTCGCTGCCCGGCGGCGAGCCGGTCGTGGTGGCCGTGGTCTGCGACGGCGTCTCCTCCTCCGACCGGCCCGACGAGGCCTCCGAGACCGCGGTCGACGCCGCCTCCGAGTCGCTGCTCACCGCGCTGGAGGCCGGCCGCGACCCCAACGCCGCGATGCGGCAGGCGATCGCCGACGCGGCCGCCGCCGTGGCCCGCCTCGCCGCCGACGGTGCCTCGCCCCGCCGGCCCGACATCAACGCGCCCGCCTGCACCTACGTCAGCGCGGTCGCCGCCGGCGGCCGGGTCACCATCGGCTGGGTCGGCGACACCCGGGCGTACTGGATCCCGGACGACCGGGTCTCGGCCGAGCCGTTCCGGCTCACCCAGGACGACTCCTGGGCGGCCCGGATGGTCGAGGCCGGCCTGATGGGCGAGGCCGAGGCGTACGCCGACCCCCGCGCCCACGCCATCACCGGCTGGCTCGGCGCCGACGCCGAGGAGGTCGTCCCGCACACGCTGGACTTCACCCCGCACGTCCCCGGGGTGCTGCTGATCTGCACCGACGGCCTCTGGAACTACGCCGAGGCCGCCACCGACCTCGCGTACTACGTCCGCCCGGACGCCCGGACCGAACCGCTCGCGGCTGCCCAGAGCCTGGTGAAGTTCGCGGTCGCCGCCGGCGGGCACGACAACATCACCGTCGCCGTCCTGCCGATCGACCCGCCGGTCGGGCTCGCCGGCGCGGAGCGCCCGGCCGCCGGCGAGGCCGCCCGGACCGCCACCGCCGTGGACCTGCCGGTCGTCCGGCCCGGCGGGGGCCCGACCGGGGCCGCCGAGGAGGAGGACCACGACCCGACGCTGCCGGACCTGCCGGTGATCGGCTCGCCCGCCGCCCCGCTGCCGCCGGTCCCGCCCGGCCCGCCGGCCGCGCCGCCGCGCCCGCCGCACCCCCCGGTGGGCTGACGCCCGCCGCCACCGACCGCTCGCACCATCCGACCACCCGACGGGAGCCACCGGCCCATGGCCACACTCGCGAAGCCGAACCTGCCCAGGTTCGACGTCGAGATCTTCCAGAACGAGTTCCTCGCGGACGGCGCCCGCGAGGTGAACGCCATCGTCACCGTCACCGCCACCGGCGGCGGCACCTCCGGCGGCCGGCCGCTCGGGGTCGCCGACGCGAGCCCGTCCGGCGCGGACGCGCAGTCCGCCGCCGTGGTGATCATGGTGGACTGCTCCGGCTCGATGGACTACCCGGCCAGCAAGATGCGCGGCGCCCGGGAGGCCACCGCGGCCGCCGTCGACACCGTCCGCGACGGCGTCGCCTTCGCCGTGGTGGCCGGCACCCACGAGGCCCGGGACGTCTTCCCCGGCGACGGCACCCTCGCGATCGCCTCGCCGGACACCCGGGCCCGGGCCAAGGAGGCGCTGCGCCGCCTGAACGCCGCCGGCGGCACCGCGATGGGCACCTGGCTGGCCAAGGCCGACCAGCTCTTCCTGACCCGCCGTGACATCGCCATCCGGCACGCCATCCTGCTCACTGACGGCAACAACGAGCACGAGGCGACGGCCGACCTGGACCGCACCATCGAACGGGTCACCGGCCACTTCACCGCCGACTGCCGGGGTGTCGGCACCGACTGGCGGGTCGACGAGCTGCGCAAGATCTCCTCCGCGCTGCTCGGCACCGTCGACATCGTCGCCGAGCCCGCCGGCCTGGCCGACGACTTCCGCTCGATGATGGCCGGCGCGATGGGCAAGCAGGTGGCCGACGTCGCGCTGCGGATCTGGACGCCGGCCAACGCGGTGGTCAGGTTCGTCAAGCAGGTCGCCCCTTCGGTGGAGGACCTCACCGGCCGCCGCACCGAGGCGGGGCTCCGGGCGGGCGACTACCCGACCGGCTCCTGGGGGGACGAGAGCCGGGACTACCACGTCTGCGTCGAGGTCCCGGCGGCCGCCGTCGGCAACGAGATGCTCGCCGCCCGGGTCAGCCTGGTGCTGCCGCCGCAGGCCGGCGCCACCGCCGAGGTGCTCTCCCAGGGCCTGGTCAAGGCGGTCTGGACGGACGACCTGGCCTCGTCCACCCGGATCAGCCCGCAGGTCGCCCACTACACCGGGCAGGCCGAGCTGGCCTCGTCCATCCAGGAGGGCCTGGAGGCGCACCGCGCCGGGGACGTCGACCGCGCCACGGCCAAGCTGGGGGCGGCCGTTCGGATCGCCCACGCCACCGGCAACGAGGGCACGTTCAAGCTGCTGCAGAAGGTGGTCGACGTGGTCGACCCCAAGGAGGGTACGGTTCGGTTCCGTAAGAACGTTAGCGAGGCCGACTCGATGACCCTTGAGACCCGGTCGACCAAGACAGTGCGTGTGAAGAAGTGACCGCTGAAGAGCTGACCGGGCCGGGGCCCGGCCGGACACCGCCCCAGCTGGCTGGAATTTAGGGGGGACCTGATGCCGATCTGCCCGAGGGGCCACGAGTCGCAGGCCGAGGACTGGTGCGACTTCTGCGGCTTCCCGATGACGCCGCCGATGACATCGCCGGTGCCACCGCCGCCGCCCGCCAACCCCGGCCCTCCGCCCGCCGGCCACAGCCACGGCCACGGCCACGCCGGTCCGGTCGGCGGGGCGTACCCGCCGCCGCCCCCGCCGCCGGGTGCCATGCCTCCGGGTGCCATGCCGCCGGGTGCCGTGCCGCCGCCGGTGGCCCCGGCGTACCCGGAGCTCACCGAGGGCCTGGTGGTCTGCCCGATCTGCCGCAGCCCGCAGACCGGGCGGTTCTGCGAGGAGTGCGGGTACGACTACGACCTCTCCACGCCCTCGCGCCGCCAGCCCCCGGCCGCCGGCGCCCCGGTGCCCGGGCCCGCCCCGGCTCCGGCCCCGCTGAACATCCCCGCGGCGTACGGCGGCCCGCAGCCGCCGGCCCCGCACCTCCAGCCGCCGGTGCAGCCGCACGCCCAGCCGCAGCCCGTCCAGCCGTCGCCGGGCCAACCGGGCGGTGCGCCCTCCGGCTACGGCTACCCGCCGGCCGCGCCCGCACCCGGCGCCCCGTACCAGGAGCCGGGCTACCGGGAGCCGGGCTACGGCGAGCCGGGGTTCGGCGAGCCGGGCTTCGGTGAGCCGGCCTACCCCGAGCCGCTGCCGCGCGAGGAGTCCGGCCCGGTCTACGCCCAGCCCGGTCCGACCGGGCGCGGCGGCGAGTTCGGCACCTCGTTCAACCTGGCCCCGCCGATGCCCCCGCAGGCGGAGCAGCCGCCGGCCGCTCCGCCGGAGCCGGTCCGGTCCAACTGGATCGCGGTGGTCGCGGCCGACCGCGACTACTTCACCGAGATGATGGCCCGCAGCGGCCCGGAGGCGGCGGGCCTGTTCTTCCCGCCGTACTGCCCCGAGCGGCGCATCCCGCTGACCGGCCGCGGCCAGCTGCGGATCGGGCGGCGCAGCCAGCACCGCGGGACGGTGCCGGAGATCGACCTCTCCGTCCCGCCGGAGGACCCGGGCGCCTCGCACCAGCACGCACTGCTCGCCGAGCAGGCGGACGGCAGCTGGGTGCTGGTCGACCAGGACTCCACCAACGGCACCACGGTGAACGGCGGCGCCGAGCCGGTCACCCCCCACACCGCGATCCCGCTGAACGACGGGGACCGGATCCACATCGGGGCCTGGACCACCATCAGCGTGCACCGCGCCTGAGCCGCCGCTCGGCCGGAGCCGGACGGGGCAGCACGCCCTGTCCGGCTCCGGCCGGAGCAACGCGACGGGACGGCCAGGGGCCCGGCCGGACACGACTCGGGCACACTTTGGGAAAATGATCTTCAAATCGCGCCGGATCGCTGCCCCGACGTGCCCGGCGCCCCTAGTCTCAGGGTCCATGACTGCAGCAATATCCGCCGACGGGATCCGTCAGCGGTACGGGGACGTACAAGCGGTCGACGGCGTGTCACTCACCGTCGAGGCCGGCGAGTTCTACGGGATCCTGGGCCCGAACGGCGCCGGGAAGACCACCACACTGGAGATCCTGGAAGGGATCCGCAAGCCCGACGAAGGGCGCATCGAGCTGCTGGGGCTGGCGCCCTGGCCGCGCAACAAGAAGCTGCTGCCGCGCATCGGCGTGCAGTTCCAGGCCTCGGCCTTCTTCAACAAGCTGACGGCACGTGAGACCATCCGCAGCTTCGGCTCGTTCTACGGCGTCGGCCCCAAGCGGGCGGACGCGATGCTGGAGCGGGTCGGCCTGACCGAGTCGGCCGGGGTGATGACCGACAAGATGTCCGGCGGCCAGGCCCAGCGGCTCTCCATCGCCTGCGCGCTGGTCCACGACCCGGAGCTGGTCTTCCTGGACGAGCCCACCACCGGCCTCGACCCGCAGGCCCGCCGCAACCTCTGGGACCTGCTGCGGACCATCAACGCCGAGGGCCGCACGGTCGTCCTGACCACCCACTACCTGGACGAGGCCGAGGTGCTCTGCGACCGCGTCTCGGTGATGGACCACGGGAAGATCCTGCGCACCGGCGCACCGGCCACCCTGGTCCGCGAGATCGACGACACCGTCCGGATCAGCGTGGAGTCCGGGCTGCTCACCGCCGAGCGGGCCCGCGAGCTGCTGGCCGCGGCCGGCGCCGAGGTCGCCGCGGTGGACGACGACGGCGTCTCGCTCTCCGTCTCCACCCGCCTGCCGGCCCCGGTCCTCTCCGTACTGGCCGAGCAGAACGCCCTGCGTGGCCTGGAGGTCCGCGGCGCCACCCTGGAGGACGTCTTCCTCCAGCTCACCGGACGGGAGTACCGCGCATGACCGCCGACGAACGCACCCGCGGGGCGGCCGTCCCGGCCCAGCGCGGAGCCGCCCGCCCCACCCCGCCCGGCGGACAGCCGGAGCACGAGCGGGTCAGCGCCTTCGCGAGCCTCTCCCGGGTGATGCTGGTCGCCTTCTTCCGCGACAAGGCCGCCGTCTTCTTCGTGCTCCTCTTCCCGCTGATGTTCCTGATGCTGTTCGGCACCCTCCTCAAGGGCGCCAGCAGCCCGCACGCCAAGGTGGCGCAGGTCGGCGCGGTCCAGGTGCTCGACGCGGTGCAGGGCGACGGCCGGGCCGAGCTGGAGAAGGTCCTGACCATCAGCCGCACCGACGACGAGGCCGCCGCCGTCGAGAAGGTCCGCAAGGGCGACCTCGACGCGGTGATCACCCAGGGCCCGGACGGCCGGGTGGTGCTGCGGTTCAGCGCCGCCGACCAGGTCCGCGCCGGCTCCGTCCAGGGCATCGTCAACTCGGTCGTCCAGCAGGCCAACCAGGCCGCCACCGGCAAGCCGCCGGCCTTCTCGCTGGACGTGAGCCGGGTCGAGGACGAGTCGCTGAAGCCGATCCAGTTCCTCACCCCCGGCCTGCTGGGCTGGGCGGTGGCCACCGGTGCGGTGTTCAGCGCCTCGCTGACCCTGGTGTCCTGGCGGAAGAAGATGGTGCTGCGCCGGCTGCGGCTGGCGCCGGTGAGCGCCGGGGCCATCATCTCCTCCCGGGTCGCCGTCTCGGTGATCACGGCGCTGGCCCAGACCGCGATCTTCCTCGTGGTCGCCACCACCCCGTTCTTCGGGCTCAAACTGACCGGCAACTGGTGGCTGATCATCCCGCTGGTGGTCTGCGCGACCGTCGCCTTCATGTCGATCGGCCTGCTCGCCGGGTCGCTCGCCAAGACGGAGGAGGCGGCCAACGGCATCTCGCAGATCATCGTGCTGCCGATGTCCTTCCTCTCCGGCTCGTTCTTCCCGACCGACGACATGCCGGGCTGGCTGAAGGCGATCTCCAACGCACTGCCGCTCAAGCACCTGGTCACCGCCGCGCAGTCGGTGCTGTCCCGGGGCGGCGGCGTGATGGACGCGCTGCCGGCCATGGGCGGGCTGCTGGCCTTCGCCGTCGTCGTCACCGCGATCGCCTGGCGGTTCTTCCGCTGGGAGGACGCGTAGCGGCCGTAACGCTGTGAGTGTGCGGGGTCGTACGCCCGCGGTCCCGGGTCCCGGGTCCCGGTGTACGGCCCCGCCGCCGTCTGCGACCATGGTCGGGTGAACGAGATCCGGCGTGGCACGCTCAGCGAGGAGACCTTCTTCGACCAGGTCGGCGGCGAGCCGACCTTCCGGCGGCTGGTGCACCGGTTCTACCAGGGCGTCGCCGAGGACGAGTTGCTGCGGCCGATGTACCCGGAGGAGGACCTGGGCCCGGCCGAGGAGCGCCTGGCGCTGTTCCTGATGCAGTACTGGGGCGGCCCCCGCACGTACAGCGAGGAGCGCGGGCACCCGCGGCTGCGGATGCGCCACGTGCCGTTCCGGGTGGACCGCGCGGCGCACGACGCCTGGCTGCGGCACATGCGGACGGCGGTGGACGAGCTGGCGCTGCCGGCCGAGGCCGAGCGGCAGCTCTGGGACTACCTGACGTACGCCGCCGCCTCGATGGTCAACACCGAGGGCTGATCCACAGGACAGGCCCGCGGCGGGACAGGGCCTACCGGGCGGGGCTGAGCCCCAGGCCCGCGCCGGGTGCGGCAGCCGTACGGACCGCCACCGACCCGGCCGGGGCGCTCAGCCGCAGCCAGCCGCCCGCCCGGTGCACGGTCAGCGGGGCGTCCGGCTTCAGGAAGCCGATCACATAGGCCGCGTGCGCGGCGCGCAGCGGCAGTTCGGGCAGCGCCGTCACCGGCCGCGACCAGATCTCGTCGGCGAGCGCGTCCAGCACCGCGCGGCTGCGGTGGTGCTCCGGAACGGCTTCGCTGCGCTCGCGGAACTCCCGCACCCCCGCCATCAGTTCGGGGTAGACCTCGGCCACCGGCGGTTCCCCGACCGGCCGCCAGCCGGCGCGCGGCGGCAGCAGGCCGGCCCAGGCCGGTCCGGTGACGGCGGCGGGCAGGGCGACGGTGTTGGCCTCGCCGTCCAGGCCGTCCAGCAGCTGGCCCGCGGAGACCGTCCGGTCGGCCGGCCCGACGCTCCCGGCCAGCCGCGCGGTGCGGATCGCCAGCGCGCCGGACCCGCCCAGCGGCAGCCGGCCGAAGACCGCCAGCACGCCCGCGTCCGAGCCGCCCGCCGCCGGCACCGCCTGCAGGCGCACCGCCGCCGCCCGGTCGAACCGCAGCAGGCGGACCAGGAACGCCGCGAGGTCTGCGGCCTCCCCGGCGTCGGCGAGGGCGAGGGGGGCGGTACCGGTCAACGCGTTCAGCTCGAATCCGTGGGTCGGTGGTGGTGGTCCGGGGTCGCGGTGCGGCGCCCGGCGGCGGTTGCGGTGCCCGGCGGCGGTGCGGCGCCCGGTGGTCAGACGGCCGCGACGGCGCGCGCCCCGGCCGGCCTGGGCGCGTCGGCGGCACCGTCGGCGTCGTCCGCGTAGCGGGAGAGGAAGTCCCGCTCCACGGCGCTGATCCGGCGCGGCCGGCCCTCGGCCAGGTCGTAGGGGACGACCACGGTGGACGCCCGGACGTAGACCGTCTCGGTGCCGTCCTCGGCGGTGTCCTTGATCTCGTACGCGACGGTCAGCGAGGCGACGCCGATCTTGGTCACCCAGGTCTCGATGGTGACCGGCTCGGGCCGGTGCACCAGCGGCCGCTTGTAGTCGATCTCGTGGCGCGCCACCACCGAGCCGCCCGCGAACTCCCCGGCGCCGGCCTCGGCGGCCTGGGTGAACATGAAGTCGATCCGGGCCTCCTCCAGGTAGCGCAGGAAGACCACGTTGTTGACGTGCCCGAAGGCGTCCATGTCGGACCAGCGCAGCGGGCAGGCGTAGATGTGGCGGGCCACGGGTTCTCCTCGACGTCCGGTTCCCGCCGACCGGTGGTGGCCGGCGGGCCGCGGCCCGGCAGGCCGCCCCGGAGGGCGGTCTGCCGGGCCGTCGTGACAGCTGGGTGTCAGCCTCGGGTCAGCTTCTTGTAGGTGGCCCGGTGCGGACGGGCGGCGTCGGCGCCCAGCCGCTCGATCTTGTTCTTCTCGTACGACTCGAAGTTGCCCTCGAACCAGAACCACTTGCTCTCGCCCTCGTAGGCGAGGATGTGGGTGGCCACTCGGTCCAGGAACCAGCGGTCGTGGGAGATGACCACGGCGCAGCCGGGGAACTCCAGCAGCGCGTTCTCCAGCGAGGACAGGGTCTCGACGTCGAGGTCGTTGGTCGGCTCGTCGAGGAGCAGCAGGTTGCCGCCCTGCTTGAGGGTGAGCGCCAGGTTCAGGCGGTTGCGCTCACCACCGGAGAGCACGCCGGCCGGCTTCTGCTGGTCCGGGCCCTTGAAGCCGAAGGCCGACACGTAGGCGCGGGACGGCATCTCGACCTGGCCGACGTTGATCCAGTCCAGACCGTCGGAGACGACCTCCCAGAGGGTCTTCTTCGGGTCGATGTTGGAGCGGGTCTGATCGACGTAGCTGATCTTGACCGTCTCGCCGACCTTGACCGTGCCGCTGTCCGGGGTCTCCAGGTCCTGGAGCATCTTGAACAGGGTGGTCTTGCCGGCGCCGTTCGGGCCGATGATGCCGACGATGCCGTTGCGCGGCAGGGTGAAGCTGAGGTCGTCGATCAGGACCTTCTCGCCGAAGGCCTTGTTGAGGTTCTCGACCTCGATGACGACGCTGCCCAGACGCGGGCCCGGCGGGATCTGGATCTCCTCGAAGTCCAGCTTCCGCATCTTGTCGGCCTCGGCCGCCATCTCCTCGTAACGGGCGAGACGGGCCTTGGACTTGGCCTGGCGGCCCTTGGCGTTGGAGCGGACCCACTCCAGCTCTTCCTTGAGGCGCTTGGCGCGCTTCGCGTCCTTCTGGCCCTCGACCTTGAGCCGGGACTGCTTGCTCTCCAGGTAGGTGGAGTAGTTGCCCTCGTAGCCGATCGCGCGGCCGCGGTCGAGCTCCAGGATCCAGCCGGCCACGTTGTCCAGGAAGTACCGGTCGTGGGTGACGGCGACGACGGTGCCCGCGTACTTGGCCAGGTGCTGCTCCAGCCAGTTCACCGACTCGGCGTCCAGGTGGTTGGTGGGCTCGTCGAGCAGCAGCAGGTCGGGGGCCTCCAGCAGCAGCTTGCAGAGCGCGACGCGGCGCTTCTCACCACCGGAGAGCTTGGTGACGGCCCAGTCGCCGGGCGGGCAGCCCAGCGCGTCCATGGCCTGCTCCAGCTGGGCGTCGAGGTCCCAGGCGTTGGCGTGGTCCAGGTCCTCCTGGAGCTTGCCCATCTCGTCGAGCAGCTCGTCCGAGTAGTCGGTGGCCATCAGCTCGGCGATCTCGTTGAAGCGGTTGAGCTTCCCCTTGATCTCCTTGACGCCGTCCTCGACGTTCTCCAGGACGGTCTTGGTCTCGTCGAGCGGCGGCTCCTGGAGCAGCATGCCGACGGTGAAGCCGGGCGAGAGGAAGGCGTCGCCGTTGGAGGGCTGCTCCAGGCCGGCCATCATCTTCAGCACGGTGGACTTGCCGGCGCCGTTGGGGCCGACGACACCGATCTTCGCTCCCGGGAGGAAGCTGAGCGTCACGTCGTCAAGGATGACCTTGTCTCCGTGCGCCTTGCGCACCTTGCGCATCGTGTAGATGTATTCCGCCACGTGAGATCGCTCCGGCGTCGTCGGGAGTATTCGGCTTGCAGCGTTCCATTGTGCCGCACCCGGCTCGGAGCCCCGACCGCCCGCCCTGCCCCACCGGGGTATCCGGCCGGCGCCCCCGCGCTCCCCGCGGCGGACGTTCTGCGCCGCCTCCGCCTCCGCCCCGGCCCGGCCCGGCTCCGGACGCGACTCGGCCCGGCTCCGGACGCGACTCGGCCCGGCTCCGGACGCGACTCGGCCCGGCTCCGGACGCGACTCGGCCCGGCTCCCCCGCATTTGCTGCGGGGGGCCGGGCCGAGTCGGTGCTCGCGAGCCAGGGGTCTCAGACCCCGTGGTTCAGGACCTCAGGTGCGGTCCGGACCGTGCTCAGGCGGCGGTGCCGCTGTGGCGGCCGCGACGGCGCAGGACGAAGACCGCGGCACCGCCGGCCACGACCAGGCCACCGGCGACGGCGGCGATGATCGGGGTGGCGTCGTTACCACCGGTCTGGGCCAGGCCGGTGGTGCCGGCCGGGGTGGTGGTGGTCGGCGCCGGGTGGGCGGCGGTGGTGGTGGCGGAGGCCGACGGGGTGCCGCTCGGGGTGCCGGTGGGCGCCGGGCTGGCCGAGGTGCTCTTGGTCGGCGACGGGGTGCCGGTCGGCGTGGTGCCGCTGGTCACCTTGCAGTCCAGGATGCCCTTGAACTCCTTGGTGAAGCCGTTCGGGCCGGTGACGGTGATGTCGTAGGCGGTGTCCTCGGCGACCGGGACGAGAACGTTCTCGACCTTGCCCGGCTGGACGGTGAGCGTCTTGCCCGGCTTCACCGTGACGCTGGCCGCCTCGTCACCACCGTTGGCGACGGAGACGCGGACGCCGTTGTTGTCGCACTCGACCTGGGAGATGCTGTCCAGCAGCGCGCCCTTGCCCTGCTTCCAGGCGGCCTTGGCGGCGTCGGTGACGCTGAGCTTGGTGGAGCCGGCCAGGATCATGGTCTGGCTGTGCTTCGCGGGGGTGTACCCCTTGCTCAGGAAGACGCGGCCGCTGGGCACGACGGTCTCGGCCGAGGCCGTCACGGTGGCGGCGCCGTCCGGGGTGCCGGCCGGCACGTCCAGGAAGAGCTGGGTGTCCTTGGCGACCGGGCCGGTCAGGCCGGTGACCGGCTTGCCGTCCTTGTCGACCAGCTTCACCTTGTCCGCGGCGTCACCGGAGAGCGCGAGCTTCACCTCGTTGGCGCTGGAGTTGATGGTGAACGGACCGAGCTTGTTGCCCGGCTTGCCCGACACCGAGTCCGGGGTGAGGCTCAGCGAGGGCTTGGGCTCGGCGGCGATGCCCTTGTTGGCGTCGCTGACGAGGTAGTCGCGCAGCTGCTTGGCCTGCGGGTCGGTCGGGATGGCGTTCTTGCCGTCGGAGAACTTCCAGATCGCGGCCTGGGTGCCCGCGGCGGCGTCCTCCTTGGTCAGCTCGCCCTGGACCCCGGCGGCCTTGGCCAGCTTCGGGAGGTCCTCGGCCTTGACCTGCGGGTAGGAGTTCTCCAGGATCCAGCGGATCTTGGCGGCGGCCTCGGCCTTGTCCTTGCCGCCCAGCGAGCTCGACTTCCAGTCGGACTCCTGGTACTCGACACCGCTGGTGATGTCGACCGGGTGGTCGATGTCGATGCAGTACGTCTTGATCTCGCCGTTGGGCGTCTTGAGGGTGAACAGGCCGCCCTGGATGGGGTGGCTGCCCTCGATGGCGATCTCCTCGCTCAGCAGCGTCGGCTGGATCACTGCCGTCACACCCGCGCCGGGGTGGTCGGCCGCAACCGCCGCACCCGTCGCGAACAGGCTTCCGCCCAGCGCAATGCCGGTCGTGAGCATGACAGTGGATATGCGCGGAAGACTCCGCCCCTGCATCTGGAACATCTGGGATCCCTCCGGGCCGGGCCGCACCGAGGGGCGACCCGCCTTGCATTGCCGCGCCCCCTGTGGCGCCGCTGCACGTGTGTGAACCAGACGAATCCTATTGAGCCCCGCCGGTCCGCAAACCCCCATGCGAAATCAGGACGATTCCGTATCTGGATCGTTATCAACCATCCCAGTATCCACACAAGCTGACGATCGTCCAGAAAGTGTGGATCTTTCGCTTAACCCGTGGATGATTGCACAAGCAGAGACAACTGCCGTCTCGATCAACATATTTGTCGACAGTTGAGCTCGACCCCGGGTCAGGCCGGCTCCCGCCCACGGGCACCGCCACCCACGGGGTTTCGCCACCTGCCCGACCCTCCCGCCGCCGGTCGCGGCGGCACCCCTGCTTCCGGTTGCGGCCGGGTCCGCCCCCGATCACAGCGGCACCCCGCCGACGGCGGCCGGAGTTCGCCGTCGGCGCGCCTCCGATTGCCCGGGGGCGGGCCACTTCGGTCGCCCCGGTCGCTTCGGTCGCGAGATTTACCGATCACCGTCACTCCGGCCCCGTTCACGGAACACGCTCCGTTCTCTCCAATGCACCGTACGGAATCGACCGGCGCGGGTTGAGAGTGCGCTTCCCGGGAAATCCTTGCAAGGGGGGATCCAAAATCCTGTGGACAACTCGGGCATGTGGAAAACCGCTGTCACTCCCAGGGGTGAATTTCAGCCTTCCGGCACTCCCTCCATGCCCGATCTGCGCTGGCCATGACAACAATCGACCCGCTTCCCGCCCCGTCCCGGCACCCCCAAGGGTGGGTCCGTCGGACGTCCCCGCACGTCATCCGACCGAACGAACCCGAATACGGCCCCCCACCCGCTCCGAGGCCGACGCTTTCTCCGTGCCGAATCCATAACGGGTGAGGCGGCAGCCCCGTAACGACTGCACAACGTCCGGCCCCGAAGACCGCCAGACCGCTGCACGCACGGTCTTCACCTGCGATTATCGGACCGCTCCACCGAGGCCGACACACCCGCGACGGTGCCGTTACAGCCGGCCGAGGAACTGGGCACCCTTATCCTGTCCCCGACAGGGCGAGGGCCCGCCAACCCCCAACCCCACCCTCAGGTACGGGGCCGGACAGCGGGCGCGGCACGCGTCCGTCACCCGATCCCGGCAACGGTCACGCCCATCAGGGCGCCGTCCGTCCCGCCCCCATAGCTCAGCGGATAGAGCACCCGCCTTCTAAGCGGTAGGTCGCAGGTTCGAATCCTGCTGGGGGCACACATCGGCGGGGCCGACCCGCCCGGAGCGGGCGTCCCCCTCCGCGCGGCCGCATCCGCGGCCGAGTTCCCGGCCGTTCCCGGCCGACAACGCGCCCGGAATCCGACGCGAACCCACGGTGAATGCGCGAACACCCCGAGCGATAATCGGCGGTGATTTGCGGTGCGTGACCGTGCGACTACACCGAGGGCAAATTCCGGTGGCATAGTCCCCGGGCTGGCGCCCGGTCGGCCGGCGGCCGGCAGGTGCCGATCAGGAGGTGCCGCGGTCCGCCGGGGTCGCGGCCAGACCGGCCAGGTAGGCGTCCAGCAGCTCCGTCTGCCGCTCGGGCGGGTACGCGGACGGGGCGAGCAGCGCCTGCACCACCAGCCCCAGGACGAAGGCCTGCGCCCCGGCCGCGAGTTCGCCCGGCGCGGGCCGGCCCGGCAGCTCGCCGAGCCGCTGGGCGGCCGCCGCGTGCTCCGCCAGCATCTCCCGGGCCCGCGCGTACCGGACGGCATGGGCGGCGGCCAGGTCGGGATCGGCCAGCGAGGCGTCCCAGGAGCCGACCCAGATCCGGTTGCCGGCCGTGGCCGCGTCGTCCAGCGGGAGGATGTCGAGCAGCGCGGCCCGCAGTCGGGGCAGCCCCTCGGGCGGCAGCGGCGTGCCGTCGGCCGGGGCATTGCGGCGCGGGCGGTCGAGCGAGCGCCGGTCGAGCTCGTCCAGCGCGTACGCCACCAGCGCCCGCTTGTTGGGGAAGTAGTGCGTCAACAGGCCGGTGGAGGCGCCCATTTCGGCGGCGACCGCGCGCAGCGTCAGCCCGCCGAAGCCGCGCGACGAGAGCACCCGCCACACCGCCTCGGAGACCTCCAGGCGTCGGGCGGCATGGTCTCCACGGGCAGGCGTCATGCGGGTTATCGTACATACCAAACGTTTGTTATGGATGCGGCGACCACCGACCCGCGACCACCGACCCGCGCTCCTTCGAAAGGCCCACCCATGTTCACCGTCCCCCTGGCCGACAATGCCGAGCTGCGTCCGCTGGAGCCCTGGCAGGCCCCCGAGTTCTTCGCCCACATCGAGCGGGCCCGCGCCCACATGGACCCGTGGATCGGCTGGGCCGGCCGCTCCACCGACCTGGACTCGGCCCGTGCCACGCTGCAGGGCTACGCCGACCGCCAGGCCGCCGACGCCGGCCGGCTCTTCGGCATCTGGCTGGACGGCACGCTCGTCGGCGGCACGATGTTCGTGAGCTTCAGCACCGCCACCGCCATCGCCGAGATCGGCGTCTGGACGGAGCCCGCCGGCGAGGGCCACGGCCTGGTCGGCGCCGCCGTCCGCCACCTGATCGAGTACGCCTTCACCGTCCGCGGCCTGCACCGCCTGGAGTGGCACACCAGCCCGGACAACGTCCGCAGCCAGGCGCTCGCCCGGCGGATGGGCATGACGCTGGACGGCACCCTGCGGGAGTCCTACCTGAACAACGGCGTCTTCCACGACGCGCAGATCTGGTCGATCCTGGCCCACGAGTGGCAGCCGACCGCCGCCTGACACCGCAACACCCGCAACACCCGCGCACCCGTAGCCCCCGCGGCACGGCGTCTCCGCCCGCGGTGCCCGGCCGACCGGAACGACGAAGGGCCCGGTGGACGACCGTCCACCGGGCCCCGCCCCCGCTCCCCCGCTCCCCCGCTCAGGCGGCGAGCACCGGCCGCTCGTCGGCCGGATCCCCCGCCGCCTCCGCGACCGGGCGCGGCCGCAGCCGCAGCGCCAGCAGCAGCGCCAGCGCCATCACACCGGACGCCGTGAAGAAGACCACGTCCACCGCGTCGACGAAGCTCTGCACCGCGTGCACCCGGGCCGCGCCGGCCGTCCGGCCCACCGCGCCGAGCGGCATCCCCGGCTCGCCGTCCGCGAAGACCCGCGCCAGCAGCGTGCCGAAGAGCGCCGCGCCGAGCGCGCCGCCGAGCGTCTGGAAGAACCGGATGCCGGTCGTGGCCACGCCCAGCTGGTGCTTCGGCGCGGCGTCCTGGACGACGCCGACGAGCTGTCCGATCAGCTGGCCGAGCCCGCAGCCGAGCAGCACCAGCTCCGCCCGCACCAGCCAGAGCGAGGTCTCCGGACCGCTCAGCCCGAGCAGCAGCAGGGCCACGGAGGCGCAGGCCGCCCCGGAGGCCAGCACGGTGCGGACCGACCAGCCCCGCTCGGTGAGCCGGCCGATCACCAGGCCGACGCCGGTCATGCCGACCGCCATCGGGATCAGGTAGAGGCTGGCCGAGGTCGCGGCGACCCCTCGGGCCACCTGGAGGTACAGCATCACGTACATGATCGCGCCCATCAGGCCGATCCCGACCAGCCCCTGCACCGCGAAGCCGATCCGGATCTCGGGCACGCGGAACAGCGAGAGCGGCAGTACCGGTTCGGCGGCGGTGGCCTGGCGCCGGACGAAGAGGCCGAGTGCGGCGAGGGTCGCCGCGGCCAGCGCGAGGATCTGCGGGGAGGTCCAGGCGTAGTTCTTGCCGCCCCACTCGGTGACCAGCAGCAGTCCGGTGGCGAACGCGGCCGCCAGCGCCGCCCCCGCGAAGTCCAGGCCGCGGCGGCCGTCCGACTTCGGGAGCTTGAGGACGAGCGCCGAGCCGACCAGGACGAGCAGGCCGAGCGGCAGGTTGACGTAGAAGATCCAGCGCCAGTCGAGGTGGTCGGCGAGCAGGGCGCCGATCAGCGGGCCGACGGCCATGCCGGCGCCGCCGACGATGCCGCCCATGCCGCCTCCGCCGCCCTTCTCCCCCGCCGGGTCCTTGAGCTGGGCCATCACCACCATGGTCACGCTCATCAGCCCGCCGCCGCCGATCCCCTGGACGGCCCGGAAGGCGATCAGCTGCTCCATCGACTGCGCCGCGCCGCAGAGCGCCGAGCCGAGCAGGAAGGTGCCGACCGCCCCGAGCAGCACGCGCTTGGCGCCGTAGAGGTCGCAGAGCTTGCCGTAGAGCGGCAGCAGCGCGGTGGCGGCCAGCGCGAACGAACTGACCAGCCAGGGCAGCCGGTCGACGCCGTGAACCGGGTCGAGGTCCCGCACGATCGGCACGGTGGCCGCCGACACGATGTTCATGTCGAGCACGGCCAGGATGATCGTGATCAGACAGAGCAGCATGCCCAGTTTGCGCTGAGGCTCGGTCATCAGAGCTGCTGTCGGCGCGGACGCGGCCATGGAAGTCCCCCTGGGGCAGTGGAGTTCGGCGGTTCGAGCAGGAGCGGGCCGCACCGGCCCGGGCGGCTCGGCGGCACGCCACCACCATGGCAGGCATTTTTGACTCGGTCAATTCTTTTGTTGAGCCAATCTTTCGACCCAATACATCTTTGATCCTGGTACAGTGCTGCCATGGCGAAGCGCACCGCGACCCCCATCGACCCCGACGACGGGCTGGGCCTGCGCGAGCGCAAGAAGCGGCAGACCGCCGTCCGGATCTACCGCAGCGCCATCGGGCTGTTCACGGAGCGGGGCTTCGACGAGGTCTCGGTGGCCGAGATCGCCGCCGCCTCCGAGGTCTCGAAGATGACCGTCTTCAACTACTTCCCGACCAAGGAAGACCTGGTCATGGCCCCGATGGAGCACCACACCGACGAGGCCGCCCGGGTGGCGCGCGAACGGGCGCCCGACACGTCGGTGGTGGCCGCACTGCGCGCCCAGTTCCTCGCCGCCCTGGCCGAGTTCGACCCGGCCACCGGCCTCAACGACGACCCGTTCACGCTCTCCGTGGTCCGGCTGATCCACCGGACGCCCACCCTGGCACTCCGGGCGATCACCAGCGTCAGCCACGAGGCGAACCGGCTGCTGACCGCGGAGCTGCTGCTGCAGGACCCGGCCGGCGACCGGATCCGCGCCAAGGTCGCCGCCACCCAACTGCTCGGTGTCCGCGTGGCGCTGACCACCCACAACCAGGACCGGATGCTGGCCGGCGAACGGGCCGCGGACGTCCTGCCGGAGGCGGTCGAGAACGCCCGGCGCGCCTACGACATGGTCGAGCACGGGCTCGGCGACTACGGCGTGTGGCCCGACTCCGCACCGGCGCAGCCGACCGCCTGACCGCCCGGCCGTTCTTCACGGCCGGCAGCCGGGCGCCCGGCCGGGCGGCACCCCGACCGCCGAAGAGTGCCGCCGGGCGTTCCTGAGAGAGTGGGCGCACCACGATCACCGGAGGTGCGTATGGACGACCAGCCGCTGCTCACGCGGGACCGCTCCCCGTTGCCCACGCACGTCGACGGCCTCAACGCCTGGACCGGCGGGGACGGCGTCGCGGTGCTGGAGTTCGCCCGGCCGCACCGGCGCAACGCGATCACCCTGGCGATCTGGCAGGCGCTGCCGAAGGTGCTGCAGCAGTTGGCCGAGCAGCCGGGCGTGCGCGCCCTGCTGGTCACCGGCGCCGGCGCCACCTTCAGCGCCGGCGCGGACATCACCGAGCTGTCCGAGGTCTACGGCGACCCGGACCGCGCCGACGCCTACCACGCCACCAACGTCGCCGCCGAGGAGGCGCTCGCGGCCTTCCCGCACCCGACGATCGCGGTGGTGCACGGGGCCTGCGTCGGCGGCGGCTGCCAGCTGGCCGTCGCCTGCGACCTGCGGTTCGTCGCCGAGAACGCCCGGATGGGCATCACCCCGGCCAAGCTCGGCGTGGTCTATCCGGCGGTGCCGACCCTGCGGCTGGCCCGGCTGGTCGGTCCGGCCCGGGCCAAACTGCTGCTGTTCTCCGGCGAGTTGGTGACCGGCCGGGAGAACGTGGTGCTCGGCCTCGCCGAGCGTGCCCTGCCGGATGCCGAACTCGACGCCGGCGCCCTGGAGTTCGCCCGCCTGCTGACCCTGCGCTCGCCGCAGACCATCGGCGCGGTCAAGGCGGCCCTGGCCGTCCCCGCGGAGCAGGCGGCCGAGGCCCTGCGGCCCTGGGAGCGCCGCTCCCGCGAGGCCTCCGACACCCACGAGGGCCTCGCCGCCTTCCTCGACGGCCGCCCGCCGCGCTTCTGAGCGCCCGCGCACGGACCGCGAACAGCGCCGGCCCGGCTCCCGGCCGGAGCCGGGAACCGGGCCGCCGCGAGCCGAGCCGCCGGGAACCGGGTGTCGGGAACCGGGCCGTCGAAGGCCCGGCCCGGGGTGGTCAGCGGATCGGCATACCGGAGATGGCACGGGCGATGACCAGGCGCTGGATCTCGCTGGTGCCCTCGAAGATCGAGTAGATCGCACTGTCCCGGTGCATCCGCTCCACGGGGTACTCACGGGTGAAGCCGTTGCCGCCGAGGATCTGCATCGCCTGCGCGGTGACCCACTTGGCCGTCTCGCCCGCGTACAGCTTGGACATCGAGCCCTCGGCCGCGGTGAACGGCTGGTTGTTGGCCGCCATCCAGGACGCGCGCCAGACCAGCAGCCGGGCGGCGTCGATCCGGGTCTTCATGTCGGCCAGCTGGAAGGCCACGCCCTGGTTGTCGATGATCGGGCGGCCGAACTGCACCCGGGTCCTGGCGTAGTCCAGCGCCACCTCGTACGCGGCCCGCGCGATGCCGATCGCCTGGGCCCCGACCGCCGGCCGGGAGGCCTCGAAGGTGGCCATCGCGGCGTTGCCCTTGCCGGCCGTGCGCTTCGCGCCCTCGCGGGCCCGGGCCAGCCGCTCGTCCAGCTTCTCCTTGCCGCCGAGCAGGCAGTGGCCGGGCAGGCGGACGCCGTCCAGGACGACCTCGGCGGTGTGCGAGGCGCGGATGCCGTGCTTCTTGAACTTCTGGCCCTGGCTCAGCCCGGGCGTGCCCGGCGGCACCACGAAGGAGGCCTGGCCGCGCGCCCCGAGCGCCGGGTCGACGGCGGCCACCACCACGTGCACGGCGGCGATCCCGCCGTTGGTGGCCCAGGTCTTGGTGCCGTTGAGGACCCACTCGTCCTTGGCCTCGTCGTAGACCGCCCGGGTGCGCAGCGCCGAGACGTCCGAGCCGGCGTCGGGCTCGGAGGAGCAGAAGGCGGCCACCTTGACGTCCTCCGGCGTGCCGAACATCTGCGGGGCCCAGGTGCCGATCTGCTCCTCGGTGCCGTTGGCGAGGACGGCGACCGCCGCGAGCGTGGTGCCGACGATGGACAGGCCGATGCCGGCGTCGCCCCAGAACAGCTCCTCCATGGCGATCGGGATGCCGACGCCGGAGGGGTCGAAGTACTGCTGGGCGTAGAAGTCCAGGGAGTAGATGCCGAGCTTGGCCGCCTCCTGGATGACCGGCCACGGGGTCTCCTCCCGCTCGTCCCACTCGGCGGCGGCCGGGCGCATCACGTCGGCGGCGAAGCCGTGCAGCCAGTCGCGTACGGCGAGCTGGTCCGCGCCCGGGTCCAGCGAGAACGTGCTCATGATGCCTCCGGTGGGAGCGGCGGCCACCGCCCCGGACTCCGGCCGGGCGGGTGGGCGCTGAAGCGGTGTCGGTCAGGTGTTACCGGCGGTAACATGGCCGGAGTCTGCTACTCATAGGTAGGAATGTCAACGCCCCGCACAACGCCGCCCGGACCGCGCCGGAGCACGCCCCCGCAGCCGCGCCCCGGCCGGCCAGACCCGTCAGGAGCCCCCATGCCGCCCGCCGACGAACCGCGCCGGGAGCAGCTGCTCAACGCCGCCGACCGGGTGATCCAGCGGGACGGCCCGAGTGCCAGCATGAACGCCATCGCCGCCGAGGCCGGCATCACCAAGCCGATCCTGTACCGCCACTTCGGCGACCGGAACGGGCTGATCCGGGCCCTGACCGAACGCCACACCAGCGGCCTGCTGGCCGCCGTCCGGGCCGCGCTCAACGAGCCGCTGGAGCGGCGCGACCGGGTCGAGCACGTGCTGGACACCTACCTGTCCGGCATCGAAGCCCGCCCGCAGGTGTACCGGCTGCTCACCCACCCCGAGCCCGGCGACCCGAGCGGCGCCGGGCACGCGCTCGCCCCGGCGCTGCGGCAGATCGCCGAGGAGATCACCCGGGCCGTCGACAGCCAGATCGACCTCGGCGCCGACCGCGAACTCCTCGCCGAGGCCTGGGGGCGGGGCATCACCGGCATGGTCCTGGCGGCCGGGGACTGGTGGCTGGAGACCAAGCCCTGCTCGCGGACCCGGATGGTGCAGGCGCTCGCCGACCTGCTCTGGGGCCGGCTCGCGGCCGCCGCCGACCTGCCCACCGCCGTCCTGCCGGCCCCGGCCGCGGAGGCCCCGCCGGCCTGAGCCGCCCCGGGCGCGGGCCGGGCCGGCGGGGCCCGGGCAGGTGGCCGGGACTTCTCCGAACTCTCCGGCTCCCGTGCGCTGCAAGACTCCCGTACGCCACAAGACTCTTGTGCGGTACACGACTCTTGTGCAGTACACGGCGAGCCGGGCATCATCGGGCCCCACCCCCAGCCCGAGCGATCCCCCCGAGGTCCCGATGCGCTTACGCCGCACCGCCGTTGCCCTCCTGCTCGCCGCCACCGCCGCCGTGGCCCCGCTCACCGCCGGCCCGGCCGAGGCCCGGCCGGCACCCCGTGAAGCCGCCTTCCCGACCGGTACGGCCACCGCCGCCGACGGCCGTACCAGCCTCACCGACTCCGCCGGCCGCCGGATCCAACTGCGCGGCTTCAATCTCGACAAGTACGCCGAGGCCACCGAGCAGGACGTCAAGGGCCTCGCCGACCGGGGCTTCACCCTGATCCGGGTCGCCGTCTCCTGGACCAGGCTGGAGCCGCAGCGCGGCCGCCTCGACGAGGCCGAGCTGCGCCGGCTGCACCGTGTCCTCGGCTGGGCCGACCGGTACGGCGTGCTGGCCCTGGTCGACTTCCACCAGGACGTCTACGGGCCGAAGTTCGGCGGCGGCGACCGCGGCATCCCGGTCTGGGCCACCCGCGACGACGACCTGCCGTTCACCCCGGACCCGGACGACTGGTTCGCCGGCTACTTCCAGCCCGCCGTCCAGGCCGCCTTCCGCCACCTCTACGACGACTCCGACCTGCGCACCTGGCAGGCCGACTTCTACACCCGGCTCGCCCGCGAACTGCGCGGCCACCGATCGCTGTTGGGCTACGACCTGTTCAACGAGCCGTTCGGCCCGGTGGACGGCGACCCGACCGACCCGGCCGTCCTCGCCGCCTCCGCGGCCGCCCTCGAACAGGGCCGGCTCGCCGACATGTACCGCCGGCTGATCCTGGCCGTGCGCCGGGTCGACACCCGCGCCTGGCTGTTCGTCGAGCCCACCGTCCTGGTCGGCCAGGGCGTGCCCACCCGGCTGCCCGGCTTCGCCGACCCGCGCCCCGGCCCGGCCCGGATCGGCTACGCGCCGCACTTCTACGACACCGCCGTCGAATCCGGCGCCGACTGGGACCCTGCCGGCGGCTTCGTCGAGAACTACACCGCCGCGATCACCGCGTACCCGGCCGAACACCGGCTGCCGGTCCTGGTCGGCGAGTGGGGCCCGCCCGACTCCCGCAGGCCCGGCAACACCCAGCTGGTCCGCCGCCAGGTCGCGGCCATGGACGGCTTCGCCGCCGGCTGGACCATGTGGTACTGGTGCCGCGGCAACGGCGGCTACTGCGCGCTCGACCCGGCCGGCCGGCCCGCCCCCGGGAACGAGCCCGCCTTCGGCCCCTACCCGGTGGCGGTCGCCGGTTCGGACCCGGCCACCACCGCCACCGCGGGCGGCCACACCGTGCGCTACCGCGCCGACGGCACCGGCCACAGCACCGAACTCGCCCTGCCCGCCTCGGCGTTCCCCACCGGCGTGCGGGTCGCCGTGGTACCGGCCGGCGCCCGGGTCGAGATCGACCAGCCGGCCGGCGACCGCGCCGGCACCGCCCGGATCCGCCTCCCGCACGCCCGCCCGGGCACCCCGGTCACGGTCACCCTCACGCCCCGCTGAGGCCCGCCGAGCCCTGCTGAGCCCCGACGAGCCCGGGGGCGGCCCGCCGCGAAACCGGCGGGCCGCCCCCGAAGCACCCAGGACAGCGCCTACGCCAGGCCGCGGCGGGCCAGCAGCGGACCGGGCTGCGGGTCGCGCCCGACCACCGCGCGGAAGGAGTCCAGCGCGTCCCGGCTGTCCCCGCGCGACAGCAGCTCGCGGCGGAACACCTCGGCGCTCTCCCGCACGCTGCGGCCGTTCCGCTCGAACCAGTCCACCGTCTCGGCGTCCAGCACCTCGGACCAGATGTACGCGTAGTAGCCCGCGCTGTAGCCGCCCGAGAAGATGTGCGAGAAGTACGCCGTCCGGTAGCGCGGCGGGATGGCCGCCACCGCCAGCCCCGCCTTCGCCAGCGCCGCCGCCTCGAACTCCTCGGCGTCCGTGATCTCCTGGCCCTCCGGCACGCTGTGCCAGGCCCAGTCCAGCAGCGCCGCCGCCAGGTACTCGACGGTCCGGAAGCCCTGCCCGAAGCCCTCGGCCGCCGCCATCCGCTCGACCAGCTCGGCCGGCAGCGGCTCGCCCGTCACGTGGTGCCGGGCGTAGTTGGCCAGCACCTCCGGCCGGACCATCCACATCTCGTTCACCTGCGAGGGGAACTCGACGAAGTCCCGCGGCACGTCGGTGCCGGCGAAGTACGGGTAGCGCACGTCCGAGAAGAGCCCGTGCAGCGCGTGCCCGAACTCGTGGAACAGCGTGCGCACCTCGTCCCAGGAGAGCAGCACCGGCTCACCGGGCGCCGGCCGGGCGACGTTCAGGTTGTTGTACACCACCGGCCGCCGCCCCAGCAGCCCCGACTGGGTGACCAGTTCGTCCATCCAGGCCCCGCCGCGCTTGGACGCCCGGGCGTGGAAGTCCCCGAGGAACAGGCCCAGCGAGCCGCCGTCCTCCTCGAACACCTCGAAAACCCGCACGTCCGGGTGGTAGGCGACGAGGTCGGGGCGCTCGGTGAAGGTCACGCCGTACGCGAGGTTGGCGGCGAAGAAGACGCCGTCCCGCAGCACCCGCTCCAGCTCGAAGTACGGGCGCAGCGCCCCGGCGTCCACCTGGTAGGAGGACTGCCGGACCTGCTCCGAGTAGTAGGCCCAGTCGTGCGCGGCGATCTCGTCGATCCCGTCGGCCGCGGCCAGCTTGGCCAGTTCGGCGGCCTCCCGGCGGGCGTTGGCCACCGCCGGCGGCACCAGCCGGGCCAGCAGGGCGTCCACCGCGTCGACGGTGCCCGCGGTCTCGTCCGCCACCACGTAGGCGGCGTGCGTGTCGTACCCGAGCAGCCGGGCCCGCTCGGCGCGCAGCGCGGACATCCGGATCGCCAGCGGCCCGTTGGTCGCGACGGCACGGCCCAGCGAGGCCGCCAGCAGGCGCTCGCGCACCGAGCGGTCGGTGAGGGAGGCCAGCTCGCTCTGGTTGGAGAAGTTCTTCAGGCTGAGCACGTACTTGCCGTCGTGCCCGAGCGCCCGGCCGTTCTCGGCCGCGGCGGCGATCTCGTCCGGCGAGAGGCCGGCCAGCTCCTCGGCGGAGTCCACCACCAGCGCCCGGGCCTTCGAGTCGGCCGCCACGTTCTGCCGGAACACCGCCGAGGCGGTGGCCAGTTCGGCGTTCAGCCCGCGCAGCCGCTGCTGCCGGTCGGCGTCCAGCCGGGCGCCGGCCCGGACGAAGGCAGTGTGCCGCCGCTCCAGCAGCCGCAGCGACTCCGGGTCCAGCCCCAGCTCGGCGCGGCGTGCGTACAGCTCCTCGACCCGGGCGAACAGGGCCGCGTCCAGGTGGATCGCGTCCCGGTGCGCCGCCAGCAGCGGGCTGATCTCGGCGTCCACCCGGTCCACCCCGGGCGTGGTGTCCGCGGAGCTCTGGTTCTCGAAGACCACCCGGACCCGGCGCAGCAGGGCCCCGGAGCGCTCCAGCGCGATCAGCGTGTTCTCGAAGGTCGGCGGCTCCGGGTTGGCGGTGATCTCACCGATCTCCGCGAGCTGCTCGGCCATTCCGCGCTCGAAGGCGGGCAGGTAGTGCTCTTCCCGGATCTCGGCGAAGGGCGGCAGTTCGTAGACCAGGGTGCTGGGCTTGAAGAAGGGGTTCTCCGTCATTCGGCCGACCCTACGCGCTGGCACCGGCCCTGCCTACGCCACCCGGCCGGCTCGACGGCGCACCGCACCGGCCCCGGCGCACCGCCCGGACCATGCGCCCGAGCCGCGCGCCCGAGCCGTACCCCTCTCACGCGCCCCCGCCGCCCCCGACCCCGGCCGACGCGGCGGGACCCGACCCCGGCCGACGCGCGGGACCCGCCGCCGACCGGCTGTCGTACCCACCGGTTACCGTCGAGGTCCCCGTCCGTCCGCCCGAGAGGAGAAGCCCGCGTGGCGCCCCGGATCGCCCTCGTCCCCGACCCGCACGGCCCGGGCGGCCGGCTGCAGCCCCTCGACGACGCCGGCACCCCGCTCGGCCCGCCGGCCACCGCCCCCGACCTCGCGGCCGCCGTCGCCGCCGCCGAGCGGGACGGCGCCGTCCGCTGGGTCTGGGCCGCCGCCGACAGCGCCTACGCGCCGCTGCTCCCCCGGCTGCCCGACCGGCTCGGCCGCTGCCACGACCTGCGGCTGGTCGAGGCGCTGCTGCTGGCCCACGAGGGCCGGTTCGGCGCGCCGCGCTCGCTCGGCGCCGCCTGGGCCCGGCTCCGCGGCCTGCCCGTCCCGCCCGACCTGCCCGAGCCCGGCTCCGCCGAGTCCGACGACGGCCAGGACACCCTCTTCGCCCCCGACCGGCTCCAGCTGCCGCCCGGGGCCGACCCGCTGGCCGCGGTGGTCGCCGTCCACGCCGAACAGCAGCGCCGGCTCGCCGCGATCCAGGACGACGGTGCCCGCGCCCGGTTCCGGCTGCTGGTCGCCGCCGAGTCGGCCGGCGCCCTGGTGGCCGCCGAGATGGCGTACGACGGCCTGCCCTGGCGCGCCGACATCCACGACCGGCTGCTCACCGAGCTGCTCGGCCCGCGCCCGAGCGTCCCCGGCGCCCGGCCCAAGCTCCTCGCCGACCTCGCCGCCGAGCTCCAGCAGGCCCTCGGCGGGCGCCCGTTCAACCCCGACTCGCACACCCAGGTGCTGCGCGCCTTCGCCGACCGCGGCATCCAGCTCGGCTCCACCCGCTCCTGGGAGCTGAAGGGGGTGGACCACCCGGCCGCCCGGCTGCTGGTCCGCTACAAGGAGCTCTCCCGGATCCACGCCGCGCACGGCTGGGCCTGGCAGGACGCCTGGGCCCGCGGCGGCCGGTTCCGCCCCGAGTACGTGGTCGGCGGCGTGGTGTCCGGACGCTGGGCCAGCCGCGGCGGCGGAGCCCTGCAGATCCCGCGCATCCTGCGCCGCGCCGTGGTCGCCGACCCGGGCTGGCTGCTGGTCGTCGCCGACGCCGCCCAGCTGGAGCCGCGCGTCCTCGCCGCGCTCTCCCAGGACGCCGGCCTGGCCCGCACCGCCGCCGGCGGCGACCTGTACGAGGCGCTGGCCGCCACCGCCTTCCACGGGGACCGCGACAAGGCCAAGCTCGGCCTGCTCGGCGCCATGTACGGCCAGACCAGCGGCGACATCGGCCCGCTGCTGAACACCCTGCGCCACCGCTACCCGGCCGCCATGGGCTACGTCGAGGCGGCCGCCCGCACCGGTGAGGACGGCGGCGTGGTCGCCTCCCGGCTGGGCCGGGTCTGCCCGCCGCCCTCGGCCGACTGGCTCGACCTCACCGAGGCCCCGGAGACGGCCGGCGACGCCGGCGGGCGCTCGGCCCGCGCCCGGGGGCGCTTCACCCGCAACTTCGTGATCCAGGCCAGCGCCGCCGACTGGGCGCTCGCCCTGCTCGCCGCGCTGCGCCGCCGGCTGACCGCCCTGCCGGTGGCCGGCCCCGCCGACCGCCCGCACCTGGTCTTCTTCCAGCACGACGAGGTGGTGGTGCACACCCCGGCCAACCTCGCGGACGAGGTGGCCGCCGCCGTCGCCGCCGCGGCCGACGAGGCCCGGCTGCTGGTCTTCGGGGACACCCCGGTCCGCTTCCCGCTCACCACCGCGGTGGTGGACTGCTACGCGGACGCCAAGTAGGGCCTGTCCGGGGCGCGGCGGGGCACGTCGGCCGGGGAGCCTGCGGCCGGGCGCTACAGCTTGCGGAAGCCGCGGGCCTCCTCGGCGGCCGCCACCACCTCCGCCAGCCCCGCCCCGGTCGCGGCGGTGACCGCGGCCGAGACCGCGCCCTCCACGAACGGCGCGTCCACCAGCACCACCCCGGGCCGGGGCACGTCCTCAAGCACCGTGACGGCGGTCAGCACCGAGCTGCCGAGGTCGGGGACGACCACCACGCCCGCCCCGCCGTCCGCCTCCGCGACCGCACCGGCGATCAGGTCGTAGCTCGTGCCGAGCCCGCCGTCCTCCGTCCCGGCCGCCACCATCACCCGCACCGAGTCCGGGGCGAGCTCCCCCAGCAGCTGCCGCAGGCCGGCGGCCAACTGCGGGCTGTGCGAGACCAGGACGATGCCCACGTAGTCGCTCATACCGCCGACCCTACGGCCCACCGGCTGCTCCGCAAGGGTGACCCGACGGTGTGTCCCCGCCGCCCGCCCTCCCGGGCGCGGCCCGGCACCCGCCACGTCCGCCACATCCGTCCCGCCCCGTCACCCGCGTGTCGCAGCACCTCCCCCCGCCCCCCGTCTGGCGTAGCGTCGGGTCAGCAGCGTCTGCCGAGGGAGCGAAGCGCTTTGAAGAAGCTGATCAACACCCCGGAGAGCGTCCTGGAGGACGCGCTGGCCGGAGTCGCCGCCGCCCACCCAGAGTTGACGGTGGACGTCGCCAACCGGGTGATCACCCGCGCGGTCCGCCCGGGCACCCCGAAGGTCGCCCTCGTCTCCGGCGGCGGTTCGGGGCACGAGCCGCTGCACGGCGGCTTCGTCGGCCGGGGCATGCTGGACGCCGCCTGTCCGGGCGAGGTGTTCACCTCTCCGGTGCCGGACCAGATGCTGGCCGCCGCCAAGGCCGTGGACTCCGGCGCCGGCGTGGTCTTCGTCGTCAAGAACTACACCGGCGACGTGATGAACTTCGAACTCGCCGCCGAGCTGGCCGCCGAGGAGGGCATCGAGGTCCGCACGGTGCTGGTCGACGACGACGTCGCCGTCGAGGACTCGACCTGGACGGCCGGCCGCCGCGGCACCGGGGCGACCGTGCTGGTGGAGAAGATCGCCGGCGCCCTGGCCGAGCGCGGCGCCCCGCTGGACGAGGTGGTCGCCCTGGGCGAGCAGGTGAACGCCGCCTCCCGGTCCTTCGCGATCGCGCTGACCGCCGCGACCGTCCCGGCGGCCGGCAAGCCCGGCTTCGACCTGCCGGAGGACGAGATCGAGGTCGGCGTCGGCATCCACGGCGAACCCGGCCGCCGCCGCGAGAAGCTCCGCCCCGCCTGCGACCTGGCCGCGGAGGTGGTGGAGACCGTCCTCGCCGACCACCACCTGACCGCCGGCGACGAGGTGATCGCCCTGGTCAACGGACTCGGCGGCACCCCGCTGCTGGAGCTGTACATCGTCTTCGGCGAGGTGGCGGCGCGGCTGTCCGAGCGCGGCATCACGGTGGCCCGGAACCTGGTCGGCAACTACGTGACCAGCCTGGACATGGCGGGCTTCTCGCTGACCCTGACCAAGGCCGACAGCCGGCTGCTGGAGCTCTGGGACGCCCCGGCGGACACCCCCGCGCTCAAGCGGGCCTGACCGCGCGGTCGGGCCGCCGGGCCCCGGCTCAGGAACGCAGGAACAACGCAGGAAGGAGAGGGCATGGAGTTCGACACCCGCCTCGCGGAGGCCTGGGTCCGCGCGGCGGCCGCCGCCGTCGGCAAGGAGCAGGAGCGGCTCACCCAGCTGGACTCCGCGATCGGCGACGGCGACCACGGCAGCAACATGCAGCGCGGGTTCACGGCGGTGCTGGCCGCGCTGGACGGGCTCGACCCGGCCGGCCCCGGCGCGGTGCTGACCAGGACCGGCACCACACTGATCTCCAAGGTCGGCGGCGCCGCCGGCCCGCTGTACGGGAAGGCCTTCCGCGCCCTGGGCGCGGCCCTGCCCGAGCCCGCCGACCCGGCCGGCCTCGGCGACGCACTGGCGGCCGGCCTGCAGGCGGTCCGGGACCTCGGCAAGGCCGAGCCCGGGGACAAGACCATCGTGGACGCCTACACCCCGGCCCTGGCCGCCTTCCGCGCGGCGGTGGCGGCCGGCTCCGACCTGCCGCAGGCCGCCGCCGCGGCGGCGGACGCGGCCGAGCAGGGGGCCCGGGACACCGTGCCGCTCCAGGCCCGCAAGGGCCGCGCCTCCTACCTGGGCCCGCGCAGCGTCGGCCATCAGGATCCGGGCGCGACCTCCACCGCTCTGCTCTTCCGCGCCCTGGCCGACGTCGCGGCCCCCTGACCCGCCGCCACGACCGCGCGCCGCCGGGCCCGGCGTCGGGCCGGCGGCCGTCAGGCCCGGTCGGTCCGGGTGATCAGGAGCAGCAGGGCGTCGTCCCGCAGCTCCCCGCCGGTGTGTTCCAGCAGGTCGGCGTAGACCCGGCCGACCGCCGCCTCCAGATCCGCCGAGGAGCGGGCCGCGCCCCGGACCAGCGGGCCGACCCGCTCCGCCAGCGGGTAGAACTCGCCGTTCTCCCGGTGCCGGGCCTCGATCACGCCGTCGGTGCAGAGCACCAGCACGTCCTCGTGCCCGAACGGCTGGTCCCAGGCGGTCGGCTCGCCCGTGGCCAGCCGGCCGAGGCCGAGCGGCACCCAGGGGTCGGGCGCGTCGAGGACGTGCACCCCGCCGTCCGGGCCGACCCGGATCGGCGCGACGTGCCCGTACTGGAGCAGCTCCATCACCCCGGGCGCGCGGAACTCGGCGAACAGCGCGGTGGTGAACTCCCCGTCCGGGGCGTGCCGCTCGACGCTGGCCTCGATCCGGGCGGCCACCCCGCGCAGTCCGGCCTCGTCGTAGGCGGCCTCGCGGAACGCGCCGAGCACCACGGCGGCGGTCTGCACCGCGCCGAGCCCCTTGCCGCGCACGTCCCCGACCGCCACCCGGGTGCCGTGCGGGGTCTCCAGCACCGAGTAGAGGTCCCCGCCGATCCGCGAGGCGTCGGCGGCGGAGACGTACCGGACGGCGAGGCGCAGCGGCCCGACCTCCGGGCCGGGGAGCCGGAGCAGCGCCCGCTGGGCGGCCTCGGCGACCGAGCTGACGGCCGCGAAGGCCTCCGCACGGCGCATCCGGATCTTGGCGACCCAGGCGGAGAAGAGCGTCAGCAGCACGTAGCTGACCAGGGCGCCGTAGAGGAAGCGCTCGTCGTCGACGTTGTCGACCTCGTCGTAGTGGCTGAGACCGAAGACTGCGAGGAAGCCGAGCGAGCAGACGAGCAGCAGCTCGACCGGCCGCAGGGTGAGTGCGGCGATGGCGGGCACCACCGTCATCAGCGGCGCGAGGTAGCGGTCCTTGCCGGAGAGCAGGTCAGCCGTCGCGACCAGGACGATCGCGAGAAGCGCGGGGGTGGCCCGGCGCCAGAACGGGATGTCCTGGAGGTCGGTCGCCAGCAGCGCGCCGCGGCGCCGCTCCGGCGACAGCCCCGCGGCCGTGGGGAGCGCGGGCGACCGGAATCGGCGGATCAGGAACACATATCGAACATAACGGACGTTCAACGCCCCCACCCGCGCACGTCCGCCCGATCGCGCACCGGCTCCCGGGGCGGGCCGGTCCACCGCCTCCCCCGCCGGGCCGATCCGTACCGAAACGCCCGGCCTGTCGGACAGCACGACCAAAGCGGCCCGCGCAAGGGGGGAATCCGCCCGCCACCCCGGCGGCGGATTCGGGCGCCGCGTGTTCAGGCACATACGCTCTGCTCTCGGAGCCCGGGCCGCGGCGCAGCCGGCCCGGTGATCCGGACCACACCGCCCCCTCCTGCTGGTGATACCCCGCAGGGGTATGGTGTTATCAGAGGACGAGCCCGGGCCAGTCTGCCCGCGGCGGCACAGACCGGAGGCCCCGATGTCCAGCACCATCACCTACACCGTGACCGGCATGAGCTGCGGCCACTGCGAGAGCTCCGTCTCCAAGGAGCTCTCCGCCCTGGCCGGCGTCACCGAGGTGGCGGCCGACGCCAAGGCCGGCACCGTGACGGTCTCTTCCGCCGCCCCGCTCGACGAGGAACTCGTCCGCGCCGCCGTCGACGAGGCCGGCTACGAGCTCGTCGGCCGGACCGCCTGAGCCCGGGCCGCGCCGCGCGGCGGGGGTCCGCACCCCGGACTCCCGCCTTCCGCCCTTCGCCCTCACCAAGGAGCTGATCCGCCATGAGCACCTCCACACCGGGCACCACCGCCCAGGACGCCGCCGCGGCCGACGGCGACGGCCGGTCGGGTGCCCGGGACCGCGTCGAGCTGTCGATCGGCGGCATGACCTGCGCGTCCTGCGCGGCCCGGATCGAGAAGAAGCTCAACCGGATGGACGGCGTCGAGGCCACCGTCAACTTCGCCACCGAGAAGGCCCGGATCGACTTCGGGCCAGGGGTGGACGTCGCCGACCTGATCGCCACCGTCGAGAACACCGGCTACACCGCGGAGCTCCCCCCGCCGCCCGCCACCGCGCCGAGTGCGCCGGCCGCCGCGGCCGGCTCCGCCGCGGAACAGCGCCCGGCCGACCCGCTGCTGGACCGGCTGCTGATCAGCGCCGTGCTCAGCGTCCCGGTGGTCCTGCTCTCGATGGCCCCCGCCCTGCAGTTCACCAACTGGCAGTGGCTGGCCTTCGCACTCACCGGCCCGGTCGTCGTGTACGGCGGGCTGCCCTTCCACCGCGCCGCCTGGACCAACCTCCGGCACGGCGCCGCGACCATGGACACCCTGGTCTCGCTCGGCACCCTGGCAGCCTTCGGCTGGTCCTGCTGGGCCCTGTTCTGGGGCCACGCCGGCATGCCGGGGATGCAGCACGAGTTCTCGCTCTCGATCGGCGCCACCGACGCCTCGTCCGCGCTGTACCTGGAGACGGCCGCCGCCGTCACCGTGCTGATCCTGCTCGGCCGCTACCTGGAGGCCCGCTCCAAGCGCCGGGCCGGCGCCGCCCTGCACGCACTGCTCGACCTCGGCGCCAAGGACGTCTCGGTGCTGGAGAACGGCCGCGAGGTCCGGCTGCCGGTCGACCGGCTGGCCGTCGGCATGCGGTTCGTGGTGCGTCCGGGCGAGAAGATCGCCACCGACGGCACGGTGGTCGAGGGCGCCTCGGCCGTGGACGCCTCGATGCTGACCGGTGAGTCCGTCCCGGTCGAGGTCGCGGTGGGCGACGCCGTCACCGGCGCCACCGTGAACGCCGGCGGCCGGCTGGTGGTCGAGGCCACCCGGGTCGGCGCGGACACCCGGCTCGCCCGGATGGCCAAGCTGGTGGAGGACGCCCAGAACGGCAAGGCCGCCGCCCAGCGCCTGGCCGACCGGATCTCCGCCGTCTTCGTGCCCGTGGTGATCCTGATCGCGCTCGGCACGCTGGTCGGCTGGCTGCTGGTCACCGACAGCCCCACCGAGGCGTTCACCGCGGCCGTGGCCGTGCTGATCATCGCCTGCCCGTGCGCCCTCGGCCTGGCCACCCCGACCGCACTGATGGTCGGCACCGGACGCGGCGCCCAGCTCGGCGTCCTGATCAAGGGCCCCGAGGTCCTGGAGACCACCCGCCGGGTGGACACCGTCGTCCTGGACAAGACCGGCACCGTGACCACCGGCCGGATGACCCTGCTCGCCGTGCGCAC
>NZ_JBIVDY010000009.1:253697-343811 GCF_044747365.1 Kitasatospora sp. NPDC090091 | reverse complement strand
CAGCGGGTGCTCGGCCTCGTGCGGCTCGGGCGTGTGCTCGGCCGGCTGACGGCCGGTGATCTCGTGCCACCACACGTCACGGCCCTCGGTGAACGGGGTGTCCTGGCCGGTGCGGCGCACCACCAGCACGTGCTCGACGCCGTCGACCTTGGTCAGCGCCTCGTCGATGGCGGGCTTGAGGGCGGACGGCTTGCCGCGCCGGTAGCCGCCGTCGGCGGTGATGACCAGCTTGGCGCGGGCGTCCTGGATCCGGGAGGCGACCGCGTCCGCGGAGAAGCCGCCGAAGACCACGGAGTGGGTGGCGCCGATCCGGGCGCAGGCGAGCATCGCGACCACGGCCTCGGGGATCATCGGCAGGTAGACCGCGACCCGGTCGCCCTTGCCGACGCCGAGTTCCAGCAGCGCGTTCGCGGCGCGGGAGACCTCGTCCTTGAGCTGGGCGTAGGTGATCGAGCGGCCGTCGCCGGGCTCGCCCTCGAAGTGGATCGCGACCCGGTCGCCCAGGCCGGCCTCGACGTGGCGGTCCACGCAGTTGTAGGCGACGTTCAGCCGGCCGTCGGCGAACCACTTCGCGAACGGCGGGTTCGACCAGTCCAGCGTCTCGGTGGGCTCGACCGCCCAGCTCAGCCGGCGGGCCTGCTCGGCCCAGAAGCCCAGACGGTCCTCGGAGGCCTGCGCGTACGCGGCCGCGGTGACGTTGGCGCCGGCGGCGAGCTCTGCCGGCGGGGCGAAACGCCGCTCCTCCTTGAGCAGGTTGGCCAGGCTCTCGTTGCTCAACGCGCACTCCTCATCGAGTCATGATCGGGGTCGTTCCCGTGCGTGGGGATTGTCCCGTGTGTCCCAGCGCACAGCTCACCAGGCGAACAGGTCGGTTGACAAGAGGCGCCGGAGAATTGGTGTAGACCTTTGCTCGAATATCGAAGGGGGAGTCGAAGGCGGGTGCGAGTGGCCCGGTCGCGGCGGTTGCGGCGGGTGTGTGGAACTCGCCCGTGCGGAAAGGAGGTGGGTCCGCGCCCCTGCCCGCCCGGCGGGGCGCGGACCCGGCTCTCAGGCAGCCAGGCGGGGGTCGCCCCCGGTGGCAGCCGATGCGGCGGAGACCTGTTCGATTTCGTTCACCCGCTCGGGCGTGTCGCAGGGCGCGGGCCCGGCCGACTTGCCCTCCAGCGCCTCGACTGGGCTGAACCGGCCGCTCTCGCGGTCGAGCACGTAGGCCTGGGCGGTGGCGAAGTCGAAGTACATCCCGACCAGGCGCAGGGTTCCCTCGGCGACCCGTCGTTCCACTGCGGGGTTCGCCATCAGCTGGTCCAACTGCTGGACCACGTTGGTGATGCAGAGCTGTTCGACCAGATCGACCGCCGGCCGGGTGGTGAACCCGGCGGGGGCCCGGCGCAGCCGGTCGAGGGCGCCGCGGCCGTTGCGCAGCCAGCGGGCCAGCGGGGTCGGCGGCCCCGGGCGTTCGTGCACGCCGTCCAGCAGGGCCTTCATCGCGCCGCAGCCGGAGTGCCCGCAGACCGTGATCGACCGGACCTCCAGGGCCTCGACGGCGTACTGCACGGCGGCGGCCACCGAGTCGTCGGCCGCGCCCGGTTCGAACGGGGCGGGCACCAGGTTGCCGACGTTGCGAACGGTGAAGAGGTCGCCGGGGCCGCTGTTGGTGATCATGCTGGTGACCATCCGCGAGTCCGCGCAGGTCAGGAAGAGCTGGGAGGGGGTCTGCCCCTCCCTGGCGAGCCGGGCCAGCTCGGGGCGGACCAGCGGGGCGGTGTGCAGCTGGAAGCCGCGGACGCCGTCCAGCAGCCGGCCGTGCGGGTCCTCCTGCTGCTCGATGCAGTGGTGACCGACCCAGGGCGTCCACGCCCGGCACCGGTGCGGGCCGGGGGAGCTGCCCGTGCGAACCGTGCCGTCGGGGTCCAGCACCTCGTCGTCCTGGCGCCGCGTCACCATCGAGACCCGGCCGCCCGCCGCCAGGTGGCCGATCCGCCAGCTGTGCAGGGTCTCGTACGCGGCGTGGTCCAGGAAGGACCCGTCGTGGACGACCGCGACCTGGGCGGTGCCGGGGATGCCGGCCAGCGCGCGGCTCAGCCGGGGCACGGCGGCGAAGGTGAGCGGGCCGTGCGTCTGCACCGTGAACGAGTCGTCGGGGCCGGGCAGGACGTCCACGTGGGCGCGGGTCAGCCGGTAGAGCGCGAGCAGGACGGCCGTCGCGGCGCCCAGTGCGACGCCGAGCAGGACGCCGAGCAGCACCACGCCGAGGACGGTGGTCAGGTAGACCGGGAACTCGCGGTGCCGGTGCACCTTGCGGATGTGCGCGAAGCTCACCATCTGCAGCCCGACGACCAGGACCAGGGCGGCCAGCGCGGCGAGCGGGATCCGGCGCAGTCCGCCGGCGAGCAGCAGTGCGGCGGCCAGCACCCAGACGCCGTGCAGGATCGAGGACCAGCGGGTCTGCGCGCCGGCCCGGACGTTCGCGGTGCTGCGCACCGCGCCGCCGGCGATTGGCAGACCGCCGAGCAGGCCGCTGACCATGTTGGCGATGCCCTGGCCGCGCAGCTCACGGTCGAGGTCGCCGGTGCGGTGCGACATCCGGTCGATCGCGACGGCGGAGAGCAGCGACTCGACGCTCGCCACGGCGGTGACGGTCAGCACCGCGGCCAGCACGCCGGCGATGGGGCCGTGCGGCAGCTCGGGAATGATGCCGTGCGGCCGCCAGGTGGGCAGTTCGACCCGGGCGAGCCGCAGGTCGAGGGCCATGGCGAGGCTCGTGGCGACGGCCACGGCGACCAGCGGGCCCGGCACCTTGGCCAGTCGGGCACCGAACTCGCCCGCCCGGCCGGGGAGCCGGCCGAGCCGGGGCCAGATCACCAGGAGGGCCGCGGTGACCGTGCCGACGGCCAGTGCGGGCGGGTGCGAGCCGGCCAACTGGCCCGGCAGGGCGAGGAGATTGGCGGGCGCCGAGCTCTGCGGCGAGCCGCCGAGGACGACGTGGAGCTGGGCGATGGCGATGGTGAGGCCGATGCCGGCCAGCATGCCGTGCACGATGGCGGGTGAGACGGCGAGCGCCGTCCGGGCCACTCGCCGCACCCCGAGCAGGAGTTGGAGGAGGCCGGCGGCGAGGGTGACGGCGCAGGTGGCCTGCCAGCCGTACTGGGCGATCAGTCCGGCGGTGATCACGGTCAGCGCGGCGGAGGGGCCGCTGACCTGGAGTGTGCTGCCGCCGAGGAAGCCGACCACGAGGCCGCCGACGGCCGCGGCGGCGAGCCCGGCGGTGAGCGGGGCGCCGGTGGCCAGGGCGATGCCGAGCGAGAAAGGCACCGCGATCAGGAAGACCACGAGGGAGGCGGAGAGGTCCTGTGCCCAGCGGGCGCGGGAGTGCGGGCCCGGTGGGGCGTGGTCGTTGGTGTCGGAGGCGATGGGGGCGCTGGAGATGTCGAGGGTCATTGTCTTCCCGTCTGTCCGGGGGGAACGAACGCAGTCAGGTCCGGCGGGGAGTCCGGTTGTCGGCTCACCGGGGCGGATCGGCTGTCGTGGGTCGCGACGGTGTGGCGGGATGGCGTGGTCGCAGCGGGGATCGCGGGTGTCGCCGGCCGGACCGTGGACCATCTGGGGGCCTCGCTGAGGCAGTGGGCGGCTGCCTCGAAGAGGACCATCAAGAGTCGGTAAACCGAGGGTAATGAAAGCTTTGCACAGCGTCATCCCGGGCGACAGTGACAAAGCGCCCGATTCACCCCATTGGGTGGTGGTCGAACAGACGGGAATCTGCTGGTGACGGGCTCGGACGGGTGAGGCCGGGCGATGTGCGGCCGCGGTGGCCCTTCCGGGGTCGTACCGGGGGTGCGAAGGGGAACGGGCTGCGGCCCCCGGTGGACAGGGGGCCGCAGCCCGTTCGGCGGCTGCTCCGGTCGGCCGTGCGCGTCGCCCGGCCGGCAGTCGCTCAGCCGAGCGCCCCCGCGGTCGCGGCCTGCTCGCCACCGAGGACGAACGCATGGTCCACCTGGGTGGCGAGGTCGATCCCGACCTTGGCGTTGGCCCAGCTCTCGGCGTTGCGGAGGTGGAAGAGGACTGCCTGCTCGGTGTAGCGGCGGGCGTCCCGCAGCTCGTGGGCGGCGTCGGCCTCCTCACGCAGCTGCTCCAGCGCGGTCCGGTTGCCGGCTTCCAGCGCCCGCAGCGGCGGCTCCGCGCCCTGCTCCAGCCGGCGGACCCAGTCCGAGTGCCCGAAGGCCGTCAGCAGGTCGTCGCCGACCTCGCGGCGGAGGAAGTCCAGGTCGTCCGGGCCCTGCACCTTGTTGCCGACCACCCGGAGCTGTACGTCGAAGTCGCTCGCGTAGTCCTTGTACTGGCGGTAGACCGAGACGCCCTTGCGGGTCGGCTCGACCACCAGGAAGGTGAGGTCGAAGCGGGTGAACAGCCCGGAGGCGAACGAGTCGGAGCCCGCCGTCATGTCGGTGACCACGTACTCGTCCCGGCCGTCCACCAGGTGGTTGAGCAGCAGCTCGACCGCCCCGACCTTGGAGTGGTAGCAGGCGACCCCGAGGTCCTCCTCGGTGAACGCGCCGGTCGCCAGCAGTCGCACCGATCCCTCGTCCAGCGCGATCGGGCGGGCACAGGCCGCGTACACCGGGTTCTCCTCGACGATCCGCAGCAGGCGCGAACCCCGGCCGGGCGGGGTGGTCTTGATCATCTCCTCGGCGGACCGGATCAGCGGGTTGGAGCCGCGCAGGTACTCCTTGATCTCGGGCAGGTGGGCGCCGAGCGACGGCAGCTCCGCGGCCTGGGCGTCCGTCAGTCCGAGGGCCGGGCCGAGGTGTTGGTTGATGTCGGCGTCGACGGCGATGACCGGGCGGCCGGTGGCGGCCAGGTGGCGGATGAACAGTGAGGACAGCGTGGTCTTGCCGCTGCCGCCCTTGCCGACGAACGCGATCTTCATCTGGGACTCCGGCTCTCGCTCTGGGGCCCGCCGCCGGGCCTCGTGCTCGGTGCCTCGCCCGCGCCGCTCCGGGCCGCTCGTCCCGAGCCGGTGCCGACCGCGCCGAGGCGGGACGATCTCCAGAGTTGGAAATCGTTATCGTCTCCGATAGCGGCCATGCTATCGGCGGTTTCGGGTTCGTCGCCGGAGGGAAGTGATGATTGCCTCGAACGGGTGATGCGGGGTTGCTGTTCCAGGAGGGGCGTCCGGTCATTACTCTCGGGTAGGTGAGCACTGGAACAGATCCCCTCGCCCCGCTGGCCCAGCTCCCCGGGGTGCCCGACGCGGTGGCCGAGGTGCGCAAGGCCGTCGACCGCCTCTACGGGCACCGGGTGATGCGCCGCCGCGCGGCCGAGGTCACCTCCGAGTCCGCCCTGCGCGGGGCCCGTGCCTCGGCGGCACTGGCCGGGGCCGACTGGCCACTGGAGGAGGTTCGTCGCCGGAGCGACTTCGGCGCCGACGAGGAGGCCCGCACCGTCGGCGCCGCGCTGCGGATCGCCGCCGAGGCCGGCCAGCTGCTGAGCATCTGGCGGCACTCGCCGCTGCAGGTGCTGGCCCGGCTGCACCTGCTGGCGGTCGGCGACGCGGACCCGACGGCGGGTCGGCCGCGACAGGCCGGCGAGTCCGCCGAGGAGCTGTTCCCGCTGGAGCTGGAGCCGGTGGAGGGCGTCGACGCCGCTCCGGCGTCGGCCGGGCCGCCGGCCGCGCTCCCGCCCGCCCCCGGGGTCGAGGAGGTCGCCGCCCGGCTCGACCAGCTGTCCCGGCTGCTGGTCGCCCGCGCCGAGGGGCAGGGCGTCGGGACCCCGGCCCTGGTGGTCGCTTCGGTGGTGCACGGGGAGCTGCTGGCCCTGCGACCGTTCGGCGCCCACAACGGGGTGATCGCGCGGGCCGCGCAGCGGATCGTGCTGATCGCCGAAGGGCTCGACCCGAAGTCGATCTGCCCGGCCGAAGTCGGCTTCGCCGAGCTCGGCACGGAGTCCTACCGGCGGGCGCTGGCGGGCTACCTGGCGGGCACCCCGGAGGGGATGGCGGCCTGGATCGACCACTGCGGGCGGGCGCTGCGGCTCGGCGTGCGCGAGAGCACGGCGGTCTGCGAGGCGATGCAGCGCGGGATGGTCTGACGGCTCCGGTCCGGCCCGGGGTCCCGTGCGCGGACGCCGGTCGCGGAACACGCATCGGAACGCACGTCCGAACACAAGGATGCGGCGGCACCTGATCCTGCCGGGTGCCGCCGCTGGCACAGGTACCGGGTGACCATGCATGCACCGGAAGTGCCGATCAGACGGGGATCCTGCCCGTTCGTCTGGTCCGGCGGCCCGACAGCGGGTCGGCTGCATGTGGGTGCTCGGCTACTGTACACACGGTCCGTGGGGCCTGAACTGCGTTGTCGGTTTGACCTCTTCGGGTCCTGACCGGGTCTCGCGGGCCGTGCTTCATTTGTATCGCGTTTCGGGCGAAAGGGGAACCCGAAACGAGAAGTCTTCGGCTTTTGCCCGTTTTGTCCCAAAGTGCAGGGGTTTAGTGGCCCCTACCCCGTCGGCTCGCGGGCCGCGCTGGGCTGCGGGCACGGGGGTTCGGCCCCGCCGGTGCCGCGGGCTCGGCTCAGACGGCCGGGCGACGGCGCCGCGCGGCGTACCAGATCACCCCGGCGGTGAGCACCGCCGTGCCGACCGCCACCGCGGTCAGCACCGAACGGCTCGGCGTCGAGAACTCCGGGAGCCGGCGCCGCAGTTCCACCGGTCGGTCGAAGACCAGCACCGGCCACTCGCGGGCCACCGCCTCCTTGCGCAGTGCCCGGTCCGGGTTGACCGCGGACGGGTGGCCCACCGCCTCCAGCAGCGGCAGGTCGGTGGAGGAGTCGCTGTACGCGTAGCACGCGGCCAGGTCGTAGCCCTCGACCTCGGCCAACTCCCGGATGGCGGCGGCCTTGTTCTCGGCGTAGGCGTAGTACTCGATCTCGCCGGTGTAGCAGCCGTCCTCGATCTTCAGCCGGGTGGCGATCACGTGGTCCGCGCCGAGCAGGGCGCCGATCGGCTCGACCACCTCCGAACCGGAGCTGCTCACGATCACCACGTCGCGGCCGGCCGCGTGGTGCTGCTCGATCAGCGAGGCGGCCTCGTCGTAGATGATCGGGTCGATCAGGTTGTGCAGGGTCTCGGCGACGATCTCGCGGACCTGCTGGACGTTCCAGCCCCGGGTGAGCGCGGAGAGGTACTCGCGCATCTTCTCCATCTGGTCGTGGTCCGCGCCGCCGACCAGGAAGACGAACTGGGCGTACGCGCTGCGCAGTACGGCCCGACGGTTGATCAGGCCGCCCTGGTAGAAGGGGCGGCTGAAGGCGAGGGCGCTCGACTTGGCGATGATGGTCTTGTCGAGGTCGAAGAAGGCCGCGGTCCGCGGGCCGACCGGGCGGGTGCGGGCGAGCGGGGGCCTGGGGGAGGTGCTCCCGTCGGGCTCGGCGGTCCCGGGAGCTCCGGCGCCCTGGCCGGCGGACGCAGGGCCGGCGGCCGGACCGGCGGTGGCCCCGCCGGTGGTTCCGGGTGTTCCGGAGGGAGTCTCGGAAGGTGTCCCGGAAACCGTCTCCGGGGCGGCGTCGGCCGCCTCGGCGGCCCCGGTGGTGGAGTCCGCGGACTCGTCGGCGTACTCGTCGGCGTTCTCGGTGGTGTCCACGGGAACCGAGGATAGAGGGCGCCGCAAAACGGGCCGCCATTCGGCGTACTCGTGGGCGTGCGGGTTTGTGTTTCTGGCCGCTCGGGTACACCATGGAAGTCACGGATCGTTCGCGACCGTGCTAACCCGGTCCGGCTCCTCCCCCCCGAGTCGGGCTGTGGATAGACGACCCCCGCTCTCCCCCCCGGCGGGGGTCGTCGCACGTCCGGGGCCATTTTCAGGGCTTGAACGGCCGGCGCGGCGAATGCCGCGCCGCGTGTGCGGCTGTCTCCAGGGGGTGTCGGGTCGAGGAGCCGCCGACCCGCCTTCGTCACTCTGCGTTGCCGGTTGCACATGGTGGCCGGCCGCTTCGGCATGCCCGCCACGAGGGATCGGAGTGACCCCGAAGGACCGCCCGGAGGACTGGCGCGGAGGCGCCCGAAGGGGCCGGCGAGCGGGGCCGGCGGGGCCGGACCGGCGTGCCCTTCGGGGCAGCGACGGGCCCGCCGCCGGGCAGGCGCCGGGCCGGGCGGTTCTCCTCGGTGAGGCCTTTCCGTCAATTCTTCGCTCAATAGCCCCCCGCCCGGGTGAACGTAGTTATCCACAACCCCGAGTTGTCCACAGGGATTCGGAACCCGGCTGACGAAATCCGCACCTCCCCCCACCGTGGTGCACGGCAGCGGTTGCCGGGATCTCCTCGCGAGGTGTCCGGGCCGGCCGCCTGCCGGACCATCCGGACGCGTCCCGGACCGCCTCGCGCGGACGGGCGCCCGCAGAGGGGAGAGCACCATGTCGACGCCGATCGCCGGCCACACCGCCGCCCAGGGCCCGGAGACGGGGCCGCTGGTCGTCACCGACGACGAGGCCCTGGCCGAGCACCTGCTGCGGCTCTGTGCGGCCGCCGGCACCGAACCCCGGCTGATCCGGGGCGCCCCGCCGCCGCGCGGCCTCTGGGAGGGCTCCTCGCTCGTGCTGGTCGGGGACGACCAGGTCGAGCGGTGTGCGGCGATGCCCCGCCGCACAGGCGTGCTGCTGCTCGGGCTGGACCTCGACGACCCCGGCATCTGGGTCAGAGCCGTCCAACTCGGCGCCGAGCACGTGTTGTTCCTGCCCGACGCGGAGGCATGGCTGCTCGACCGGATCGCCGACGCCGCCGAGGGCGTCGGCACACCCGCCCTCACCGTCGCGGTCCTCGGCGGCCGCGGTGGTGCCGGCGCCTCCACCCTGGCCTGTGCGCTCGCCGTCACGGCCGCCCGGACGGGCCGCCGGACCATACTCGTCGACGGCGATCCGCTGGGCGGCGGGATCGACATCCTGCTCGGCGGTGAGACGGCCGGCGGCCTGCGCTGGCCCGACCTGGCCGCTGCCCGCGGCCGGGTCAGCGGGGCCGAACTGGCCAAGGCGCTACCGGTACTGAAGCGGCTTACCGCGCTCTCCTGCCTCTCCTGGGACCGCGGCGACACGCTCGCCGTGCCGCCCGAGGCCATGCGCAGCGTGCTGGCCGCCGCCCGGCGGCGCGGCGGGCTGGTCGTGGTCGACGTTCCGCGCCACCTCGATCCGGCGGCCTGCCAGGCGCTGGAACAGGCGGACACGGCGCTGCTGGTGGTCCCCGGCGAGCTGCGTGCGGTGGCTGCCGCCGACCGGGTCGCGGCCTGCGCCCGGATGCGGCTCGACGACCTGCGGGTCGTGGTGCGGCCGCTGCGCCCCTTCGGACTCCCGGCCCACCGGATCGCCCGCGGGCTGCGGCTGAAGCTCGCGGGCGTCCTGGAGGGCGAGCCCGGCCTGGCCGCCGACGTGGAGCAGGGCGTGCCGCCGGGGATCCGCGAGAACGGACCGCTGGCGCGGTTCTGCCAAACCTTCCTGGACGAGGTGCTGCCGCCGGTTCCGGCGGTCGGAGGAGGTGTCTACTGATGGTCCGTCTGCGCAGAACGTGCAGTGGGGCGGCGGCCGGTGGCCGGGTCGACGGTGCACGGGAGCACCGGTGGCTGAGGAGCGTCACCGCGGCCGACGAGCCGGGGCCCCGTCCGCGCCCGGAGCCGAACCCCTACGGTCGAACGGCCCGGGAGGAACGCACCGCGGCGCTGGTGGACGCGGTGCGGCTCCGGCTGGCGGAGTCCGGGGCGCCGCCGACGGCCGGGTCCGTCGCGGCGGTGCTGCGGGCCACCAGGCCGCCACTCGGCGGCGACGAAGTCCTCGACACGGTGCGGTCGCTGCGTGCCGAGCTGGTGGGTGCGGGCCCGCTGGACCGGCTGCTGGCGGCGCCCGACGTCACGGACGTCCTGGTGAACGGTCCCGACGAGGTCTGGGTGGACCGCGGCGGCGGGCTGCGGAGGGCGGTCGGCGTCCGCTTCGCCGACGCGGAGGCGGTCCGGCGACTGGCCCACCGGCTGGCCACGGCGGCCGGGCGGCGGCTCGACGACGCCCGGCCCTGGGTGGATGCGCGCCTCCCCGACGGCACGCGCCTGCACGCGGTGCTGCCGCCGATCGCGACCGGCTGCACCCATATCTCGCTCCGGGTCTGCCGGCCCCGCCCGTTCACGCTCGACGAGTTGGTGGTCGGCGGGGCGGTCCCCGAGGCCGGCGCCGGGCTGCTGGCGGGCATCCTGCGCGCACGGTTGTCCCTGCTGATCTCGGGCGGGACGGGCACGGGCAAGACCACGCTGCTGTCGGCCCTGCTCGGGCTGGCCGGACCGGACGAGCGGATCGTCGTCGTCGAGGACTCGGCCGAGCTCCGCCCGGCCCACCCGCATGTGGTCCGGTTGCAGAGCCGGCCGCCCAACCAGGAGGGGCTGGGTGAGCTGACCCTGCGCGACCTCGTCCGCCAGGCCCTGCGGATGCGGCCCGACCGGCTGGTGGTCGGGGAGGTCCGCGGAGCCGAAGTCTCCGACCTCCTGGCCGCGTTGAACACCGGCCACGAGGGTGGGTGCGGCACCGTGCACGCCAATACGGCGGCGGACGTCCCGGTCCGGCTGGAGGCGCTCGGCTCGCTCGCGGGGCTGGACCGGTCGGCCCTGCACAGCCAACTCCGGGCGGCGCTCGACCTGGTGGTGCACCTGGTGCGGGAGCCGGGCACCGGGCGACGCAGGGTCGCCGAGATCCACACGCTGGCCGGCGACCGCGACGGCCTGGCCGTCACCGAACCGGCGGTGCTGTTCGCGGCGGACGGCCGCACGGTGCGCGGTGCGGGCTGGGAGCGGCTGTCCGGACTGCTGGAAGCGCGGGGCGTGACGGCCGCGGACCGGGCGCTGTGATGCCGGCCCTCGTCGAGGCGGTGTTCAGCGTCGCGCTCTGCGGGTGCGCGGTGGCGGCCCTGTTGCTGCTCGGTCGCCGGGGTGGGTGGCCGGGCGGCCGGGCGGGCGGGGATCGGGTGGGGAATCGGAACGACGGAGCTGATCGAGAGGCCTGATCAGGGCCCCGGTCGAGAGGGAGGTGCGGGACATGGCGCGTGATCAGTTGTCCCTGTGCTGGGCGGCGGTGCTCGTCGTGGTGGCGTTCGCCGGGTGGTGGTCGCTGCAACCGGCCGCGCGCGGGTCGCGGAGGCGCCGGTTGGTGCTGGCCGGAGGTGACGGTGGCTTCCGGGGTGCCGCTGGAGGCGGCGGAGGCGGGGGAGGTTCCGGAGGTGGTGCGGGGTGCGGTGCGCGCCGGGCGCCGGGGGTGTGGTGGCGCGGCCCTGTCAGGTCCGGGGCCTCCGGGGCGTCGGCGGGCGGGCTGCGGGGCGGGTGCCGCGGGCGCGACCGGGTGATCCCCGAACTGCTGCTGGTTCCGGGCGGATTGGCCTTCGCGTGGGCGACGGGCTCGCCCGTCCCGGTGCTGGTGGCTGCGCTGGCCTTCGTGCCGCTGCGGCGTCGGCGGCAGCGCCGTGCCACGGAGGAGGAGGCCCGGCGGCGGGCCGCCGCGATCGTGGACCTCTGTGCCGGGCTGGCCGGCGAGTTGCGCGGCGGGGCGACACCGGAGCAGGCGCTGCACCTGGTGACGACCCGCCTCGCGGCGGACCGCGAGGCGCTGCACCGGATCGGTGCGGAGCCGGTGGCACGGCTCGCCGCGGGCTGGTACGGCGGGGACGTTCCGCTGGCCTTCCACCTGCTCGCGGAGCTTCCGGGCGGCAGCGGGGCCACGGCGCTCGCCGCCTGCTGGCGGGTCACCGCCGACGGCGGATCGGGGCTGGCGACGGCGCTGGACGGCGTGGCGGAGGCGCTGCGCGCCGAGCAGACGCTGGCCGAGGAGATCTCCGCCGAGCTGGCCGCACCGCGGACCACGGTCGCGGTCCTGGCGGCACTCCCGGTCGCGGGGCTGCTGCTCGGGGCGGCGCTCGGGGCCAGGCCTCTCACCGTCCTGCTCCACACCCCCGCCGGGCTGGCCTGCCTGCTGGGCGGGGCGGTCCTGGAGGGTCTCGGCCTGCTGTGGACGGCAAGGATCGTCCGGGCGGCGTCGCGCGGGGCCATGGAGACGCCGGTGGACGGTGGACCGGCGGCCGTTGAGGGCTCGGGCGGCCCGGATTCGGTCTCCGGCGCGGGTACGGGCTCGCGTCGCGGGCGGGACCGTGACGGCGAGGCCCGGCGGTGCGGCATTTCGCGGACCGGAACCCGCTCGGGGTGGCCGAGCGGCGTGTCCCGGACGGAGGTGATGCCGGCGTGATCCGGGGTGCGGGCAGCGCGGCCCTGGTGCCGGCGGTGACTGCCGGGGCGCTCCTGCTGCCCCGGACGGCGGTTCGGTGGGCTGGGCGGCGGCGGGCGGCAGCCTGGCTCCGCGCGGGGAGCCGGTCGCCGGACCGGGCCCGGAAACCACCCGTGCGACGGCTCCGCGAGCGGAGGCCCTGGGCCCCCGGTGGGGCCGGGGCGGACGGTGCCGGGCCGGGCGGAAGCAGGTCCGGGAGCACTTGGACGGATGGTGCGGGGACGGGCGGAAGCGGGCCGGTGCCGGAGGCCGTCGGCGCGGACCGCCTGCGGCGGGCGGTCGTCCCGGCCGGTGCCGGACTGGTCACGGCGACGGTGCTCGAAGGTGCGGCCGGGCTGGTGGTCGGTGTGCTGCTGGCCGCCGGGCTGTACCGGTGGCTGCCCAGGCCGCGGTCGCCGGCCGAACGGCGGGCCGCGCTGGAGGACGAGCAGCTGACGCGCCAGCTCCCGCTCACCGCGGAGCTGCTGGCCGCCTGCCTCGGCTCGGCCGCCTCGCCGGCCGTGGCGGTCGCGGCGGTCGGCCGGAGTGTCGGCGCTCCGATGGGGCCGCGGCTGGTGGCGATCGCGGCCGAGCTGGCCCTCGGCGCACCGCCGGAGGTCTGCTGGGTCCGCTTGGGCGAGGAGCACCCGGCCCTGGCGCCGCTGGCCCGCTGCCTCGTGCGGACGAGCCTCAGCGGCGCCCCGGCGGCCAAGCCGCTGACCGGGCTGGCGCACGGGCGGCGGTCGGAGGCCGTCCGCACGGCACACGCCCGGGTCCGCCGGGCCGGGGTGCTGGCCACGGCCCCGCTCGGGCTCTGCTTTCTCCCGGCCTTCGTGCTGATCAGCGTCGTCCCGGTGGTCCTCGGCCTCACCTCCCGCTTCGCGCAGGCACTGTGAGCGTCAGTGCTGCGGGCGCAGTCCTTCGTCGGCCGGGCCGACACCGAATCATCGTCTTCGATCGAGGAGTGAACTCATGACCGCAGTCACGACGCCCAAGTCGGTCGGCGGACGCCGCCGGCGCCGCCTGGTCGGAGTGCGCCGACGGCGAGACGCCTGGGTGGTCGGCCGGGTCCGGCGGGCACTCGGGCGCAGGAGCCCCGGCGGGGGCGAGGGCCGGGGCCTGGAGTTGCGCACGGCCAGGTCCAAGGGCAGGCCCGGTGGTCGGTCTGCCGGCAAGAGGCGGTCGGACGCCGGCATGACGACCGCGGAGTACGCGGTCGGGACGCTCGGGGCGTGCGCGCTGGCCGCCGGGCTCTACAAGGTGGTGACCAGCGCGGCCGTCATCGGCACCCTGACCGACCTACTGGACCGAGCGCTCCATGCGACGTGACGGCCGGCCCGCCGGTCGGCCGTCCTGGGCCGGCCGACCCGCTCGGTGGGCGTCCTGGGCCGGTCGGTGCGCCGGGCGGTGGCGCCGGGTTCGGTGGGCCCGGCGCCGGCGCGACGCCGGGTTCGCCACGGCCGAGACGGCGGTGGCCCTGCCCGCGCTGGTGCTGCTCGCGGCGATGCTGGTCTGGGGCGTACTCGCGGCGGGCGCACAGCTGCGCTGCGTGGACGCCGCACGGGCAGGGGCGAGAGCGGCCGCCCGCGGTGAGGTGGACGCCGTCGCCATCGCCCGCTCGGCCGCCCCGGCCGGGGCGGCCGTCCGGATCGATGCCGAGGCCGACACCGTGCGGGTCACGGTCGAGGCGCGGTCGGCGGCTCCGGGTCGGCTCGCAGCCCTGCTCTCGGTGCGGCTCGGCGCGGCTGCCGTGGCCGCCCGGGAGGACACCCTGGGCGGTGGCAGCGGCAGCGGTGGCGGTGGCGGCGGTGGTGGCGGCGGTGGCGGTGATGGCGGGGCCGGTGCCGGAGGCGGCCCGTGGCCGGCCTGATCGCGGGACCGGTGGCCGGCCCGCTGAGGCGGGCGGCGGGTCGGGCAGCGCGACTCCGGGCCGGCCGTGCGGCGGCGAGGGCAGGACGGGGCCCCGACGCGGGGTCGGCGACGGTCTGGCTGGTCGCCTTCGCGGTGCTCGGGTGCGCGGCGTTCACCGCGACCCTCGCGGTCGGTGCGGTGGTGGGCGCCCGCCACCGGGCGGAGGCGGCCGCGGACCTCGCCGCCCTCGCGGCGGCCGACCGGCTGCTGCTGGATCCGGACGGCGGGTGCGGGCGCGCGGTCGCCATCGCCGCTGCGCAGCGGGCCACGGTGGTGTCCTGCACGGTCGACCGGGAGGAGGATGCCGTCGAGGTGGTGGCCGAAATCCCGGTCGCCGGAGTGCCGGTGCGGTTGCCGGTCGGTCCGGCCCGCGCCAGGTCCCGGGCCGGACCGGTTCGCGCGGCGCCGGCTCCGGCCGGAGCCGAGGCGGGCGTGGACCTCAGCGCGGTGGGCGGCTCATGAGCCCCCGGTACCGGGCCCCTGCGGCCCGCCCGCCCGGTTCTGGCCCTCCGGACCACCAGGTCCCCTCGTCGGGCCCTGGCCGTCCGACGAGGACTGTCCGTCGGCCTCTGCCGGTTCGGCGGCCGTCGCCTCGGCGTCCGGTTCGTCCGGCGAGTCCGCCTCGCCGGGCCTGCCGGGCCTGCCGAGCCCTCCCGGTCCTCCCGGTCCTCCCGGTCCGCCCGATCCGTCCGGTGTGGCCGCGCCGTCCCCGGCCGGGCCCGCCACCGCGTCGGCGCGCCCTTCCTCCGCCGCCGGGGCTCCGGCGAGCAGCACGTCCAGCAGCCGGACGGCGGCCGCCTTGTCCAGCGGGTCGTTGCCGTTGCCGCATTTGGGCGACTGCACGCACGAGGGGCAGCCGCGCTCGCACTCGCAGGCCGCGATCGCCTCCCTGGTCGCGGTCAGCCACTGGACGGCGCGCCGGAAGCCGCGTTCGGCGAAGCCGGCCCCGCCCGGGTGGCCGTCGTAGACGAACACGGTGGGCAGTTCGGTGTCGGGGTGCAGCGGCACCGAGACGCCGCCGATGTCCCACCGGTCGCAGGTGGCGAACAGCGGCAGCAGGCCGATGGAGGCGTGCTCGGCGGCGTGGGCGGCGCCGGGCAGCTGGTCGGGCGGGATCTCGGCGTCGAGCAGCTGGTCCTCGGTGACGGACCACCAGACCGCCCGGGTGCGCAGGGTGCGCGGCGGCAGGTCGAGCTTGGTCTCGCCCATGATCTCCCCGGTGGAGATCCGCTTGCGGAGGTAGCCGACCACCTGGTTGACCACCTCCACCGAGCCGAAGCTGAGCCGCCCCTCGCCCCAGTCGATCGAGGTGTCGGTGGAGAGCACGGAGATGGAGGTGATGTCCCGGGCGGCCGTCGTGTAGGGCGGGTCGGCCGGCTCGACCAGCGCGACGGAGGTCTCCAGGTCGAGCTCCCGGACGAGGTAGCTGCGCCCCTGGTGCAGGTGGACGGCGCCGGTGTGGACGGTGGTGTGGGCGGCCGCGGCGTCCACGGTGCCCAGCAGCCGGCCGGTCGGAGCTTCGACGATCTGCACCGGGCTGCCGCCGCTGCCGCGCAGGTCGACGGCGTCGGCGGCCCGTTCGCGGCGGGTCCAGTACCAGGAGTCGCCGCGCCGGCGGAGCAGGCCGCGCCGCTCCAGGACGGGCAGCAGCGGGCCGGCGGACGGGCCGAACAGCTCCAGGTCGGCGTCGGTGATCGGGAGTTCGGCGGCGGCCGCGCACAGGTGCGGGGCGAGGACGTGTGGGTTGTCCGGGTCGAGCACGGTGGCCTCGACGGGGGTGGCGAAGAGGGCCTCCGGGTGGTGCACCAGGTAGGTGTCCAGCGGGTCGTCGCGCGCGATCAGGACGGCGAGCGCGCCCTGGGCCTCGCGCCCGGCCCGGCCGGCCTGCTGCCAGAGCGAGGCCCGGGTGCCGGGGTAGCCGGCCATCAGGACGGCGTCGAGGCCGGAGATGTCGACGCCGAGTTCGAGGGCGGAGGTGGAGGCGAGGCCGAGCAGCCGGCCGGTGTGCAGCGCACGTTCGAGGGCCCGGCGCTCGTCGGCGAGGTAGCCGCCGCGGTAGGCGGCCACGCGGTCGGCGAGCGGCCTGCCGAGCTGGTCCTGGGTCTGGAGGGCGACGAGTTCGGCGGCCCGCCGGGAGCGGACGAAGACGACGGTCCGGGTCTGCCGCTCGACCAGGTCGGTCAGCAGGTGGGCGGCCTCGGCCGTGGCCGTCCGGCGGACGGGGGCACCGTGCTCGCCGACGTTCTCGGTGAGCGGCGGCTCCCAGAGGCCGAAGACCATCGGGCCGCGCGGGGAGGCGTCCTCGGTGACCGCCCGGGCCGGCAGCCCGGTCAGCCGGCGGGCGGTGGCGGCCGGATCGGCGGTGGTGGCGGAGGCGAGCAGGAAGGTGGGGGAGGAGCCGTACCGGGCGCAGATCCGGCGCAGCCGCCGGAGCACCTGGGCGACGTGCGAGCCGAACACGCCCCGGTAGCTGTGGCACTCGTCGACGACCACGTAGCGGAGCGTCTTGAGGAAGGAGGACCAGCGGGCGTGGGCGGGCAGGATGCCGCGGTGGAGCATGTCCGGGTTGGTGAGCACGTACGAGGCGTACTGGCGCACCCATTCGCGTTCCTCCGGCGGAGTGTCGCCGTCGTAGAGCGCGGCGCGGACCCGGGGCGGGGCGAGTTCGGCGGCGCGGCGGCGCTGGTCGGCGGCGAGCGCCTTGGTCGGGGCCAGGTAGAGCGCGGTGGCGCCGCGTCCGTTCCGGGCCTCGGTGCCGTCCAGCAGATCGCTCAGGACCGGGGCCAGATAGCCGAGCGACTTGCCCGAGGCGGTTCCTGTGGCGATCACCACGGAATGGCCGGTTTTGGCCAGGTTCATGGCTTCCGCCTGGTGGGCCCAGGGCTGCTCCACGCCGAGGTCGTGGGCGGCGGCCACGACCTCCGGACGGATCGAGTCGGGCCACGGCGAATAACGGGCAGGTCGGGCGGGAAGGTGCTCCGTATGGGTGAGCCGGTCCGACCGCCCCCGGGTGGCGGACAGGGTCGCGAGCAGTGCCTCGGGCAGGCTGTGACGGGGCGGCATGGGGACCCAGTGTGTCACCGGCGTGACGGAGAATCGTTGTAAGCCATCGTGCGGGCATGGTCGCAGGTGGTTGAATGTGGCCGTGACGGCCGTACGGCCGTGGGTCGCAGCGCCGAGGCTTGCCGCGTGTTGGCTGGCGCGCCCGGGCTCGCGACCATGCGGTTGCGGCTGTCCGGCCGGAGATCGCACATGACGTAGCAAGGCAAGGTGCTGGAGGTTCCGTGGACCTGTCCCTGTCGACCCGTACAGTCGGCGATCGCACGGTCGTCGAGGTTGGCGGCGAGATCGATGTGTACACCGCCCCGAAGCTGCGTGAGCAGTTGGTCGAGCTCGTCAACGACGGCAACTACCACCTCGTCGTCGACATGGAGGGCGTGGACTTCCTCGACTCGACCGGCCTCGGTGTGCTGGTGGGCGGTCTCAAGCGCGTGCGTGCCCATGAGGGTTCGCTGCGGCTGGTGTGCAACCAGGAGCGCATCCTGAAGATCTTCCGCATCACCGGCCTGACCAAGGTCTTCCCGATCCACACCTCGGTGGACGACGCGGTCAACTCGACCGACTGACGTGGCCGGGCCGGCCTCCGGGCCGGTCCGCCCGATCCATGCGTCCGGCGTGCCGGGGCCGCGGTGCGGCCCCGGCTGTCCCGGCCGCCTCGGAGCCGGCTGGTGCCGGCTCACAGGGGCCGCATGCCCGGCCCCGGTCGGACACCCCGAGGGGGAATGATGGCAACCGTCGAACTTCGATTCAGTGCGCTTCCCGAGCACGTACGTACGGCCCGGCTGGTCGCCGCGGCTGTCGCCAGACGAGCCGGGGTGGACGAGTCGGTGCTCGACGAGGTGCGGCTCGCCGTGGGCGAGGCCTGCTCCCGCGCCGTCGGCCTGCACCAGCGTGGTGGGATCACCGGCACGGTCCGGGTGGCGCTCAAGGACGAGGAGAAGCGTTTCCTCATCGAGGTCGAGGACGAGGCCGGCCCCACCACCGCTCCGGCCGATGCCGCGGCCGAGGGCGCCGATCCGGACGAGGACACCCTGGGCCTCGCGGTGATCACCGGCCTGGTCGAGGACCTGGAGGTCGCCGACGGCGCCGAGGGCGGCGTGATCCGGATGAGCTGGCCGGTCTCGGTCGACGCCGTGGCGGTCTGAGGCCGCTCCCTGCTCGCGTTCGGTCTGCCCGCTGCCCGCTCGGACCTCTGCCGGTTCGACGTACCCGCACGCTGATTCGCCTGCGTTCGCGACGGTGCGCCCTTTGCTGCCTGCGTTCCGGCGCGAGGCTGCCCCTCCGTGCTCCACGGGTCCATCCCGCGGGAACGCGTTGACAAATTGTTGAGCCTGGCGGTTCGCTGCTTCCGGCACGACCGGGTCCGATCGTTGATCGGACCTGTCGCGGAAGAGGAAAGCCATGCGGATCCGCATTCTGTGGCCGGCCGGGCAGGCCACCGCCACGCTCGACCCCACGGCCACGGCCGAGGCGCTTTGGGACGCGCTGCCGATCAGTTCGTCGGCGAGCCTCTGGGGCGAGGAGGTCTATTTCGACACGCCCGTCAGCGTGCCGTGCGAGGCCGGGGCCCAGCAGGTCGTCGAGCCGGGCACGGTCGCGTTCTGGACGGACGGCGACAGCCTCGCGCTGCCCTACGGGCCGACGCCGATCTCACGCGGTGACGAGTGCCGGCTGGCGAGCCCGTGCAACGTCCTCGGCGCGCTGGACGGGGACGCCCAGGTGCTCCGGACGGTCCGTCCGGGCGACCCGATCCGCGTCGAGCGCGCCTGACCGGGCCCGCCTGGTCCGGCACCGGCCCCGAACCGGCCCCGAACCGGTCGCGGGCCGGTCGCCGATGGGTGCCCGGACCCGGGGCCGGGCCGCGGCGGTCGGTCGAGGAGCGGGAGCGGGAACCGGGGGTCGGTCGGCGGCCGTGTAGGTTCGCAGTTCGACGACCCAAGACGACCGAAACCGAAAGGCTTCTCCCGGTGAACAAGCGACTGCTGGCCGTACCCGCGCTCGGCGCGCTGCTCGCGTTCGGCGCCGTCGGCTGCGGCGACGACAACACCAAGCAGCTGGAGTCCTGGGCGGCGAACGTCTGCGGCGCGGCCAAGGACCCGATCGCCCAGGCCCAGACCGCGCTCGCGGACACCGGCCAGGTGAAGACCGGCGAGGTGCCCGCAGACCTGCAGAAGCGCCTCTCCACGGACATCGGGCGTCTGGCCAAGACCAACCAGGACATCGCCGCGGCGATCGACTCCGCCGGGGCGCCCAAGGTGGACGACGGCGCGACGATCCAGAAGGACACCGTCGCCGAGCTGAACAAGGCGGCGGACGGCTACCTGGAGGTTCAGAAGAAGCTGGACGCCGTCTCCAACGCCGACCAGTCGAAGTTCGCGGACGGGCTGCGCAGCGTGGCGGACCAGATCCAGCAGCTGGCCTCGCTCTCCACCCAGGCGCAGGCCAAGCTGCAGCGCGGCGAGCTCGGTGCCGCGATGGCGAAGCAGGAGGGCTGCAAGCCGGGCTCGGCTGCGGCGGCTCCGACCGCCGGTGCCGGCGGCTCCCCGGCCACGGGCTCGCCGGCTTCGGGCTCCCCCGCCGCGGGCGCCCCGACGCCGGGAGCTACGGACCAGGCCGCCACGCCGGCCCCGTCCGGCTCGGCGTCCGGCGCGGCCGCGACCACCCCCGCGGCCACGTCCGCGACGACCCCCGCCCCCACCGCGAGCTGACCCTCGAGGGCTGATCCCTCGACCGAGCCGTCCGGGGGATCGGCCCGCGACGTCCGCCGGGCCTCGACCGGTCGGGCCGCCGGAGCGGCAGACGGCCGGCCGCCGGACCACCTGCCGCCGGACCGCCGGCCGCCGGACCACCTGCCGCCGGACCGCCAGCCGCCGGACCACCTGCCACCGGATCGCCTGCCACCGGACCGCCCGCCACTGGACCGCCCGCCGGCGGGCCGGCCGAGCGGGGGAGCGCGGGCGGTGGCCGGGGGACAATGGCGGGGTGATCAGTAGCCCCGTTCTCGACCCGACCCGCCTCGCCAAGCTGCGCGAGGCGCTGCTCGCCGCCTCGTTCACCGCCGACGGCTGCCTCGACCTGCTCGGGCCCACCGGCTATGCGGCGCTGGCCCGCAGTGAGGCGGTCCCGGCGCTGCGCGCGACCCGCGGCGGCAGCCCGCTGGAGACGCTGGTGCGGCTGTTCCTGCTGCAGCAGCCCGTGCCGTACAAGGCGGCCGCCGCCGCCCTGCCGGTCGAGGACTGCCTGGCCGACGGCTGGCTGCGCCCGGACGGCGATCTGGTGCGCGCCACCGTCGACGTCCGCCCCTACGCCAACGAGGTCGCCGGCCTGCCCAGTTCGGACGCCTGGGTGGTCTCGGACCTGGGCTGCGCGGTCGGCGGCGCGGGCGGGATCGGCTCCGGCGAGACCGCGCACGGCGTGGCCCGCCGGGACTTGGTGCTCGGCGTGGGCGGCGCGTCCACCACGCTGGCCAACATCACCGTGCGCCGACCGGTCCGGACGGCGCTGGACCTCGGTTCGGGCTCCGGCGTGCAGGCGCTGCACGCCGCCCGGCACGCCCAGCGGGTCACCGCGACCGACCTCAACCCGCGCGCGCTGCGGTTCACCGAACTGACCCTGGCACTCTCCGGGTTCGAGAACACCGACACCGCTGCCGGCAGCCTCTTCGAGCCGGTCGGGGAGCGGAGGTTCGACCTGATCGTCTCCAACCCGCCGTTCGTGATCTCGCCGGCCGGCCGGTTCACCTACCGCGACGGCGGGATGGCCGGCGACGACCTCTGCCGCAGCCTGGTCCGCTCGGCCGCCGACCACCTGGAGCCCGGCGGCTACTGCCAGCTGCTGGCCAACTGGCAGCACGTCAAGGGCGAGGACTGGCAGGAGCGGCTGGCCGGCTGGGTCGCGGGCACCGGCCTGGACGCCTGGATCGTCCAGCGCGAGGTCCAGGACGTGGCCCAGTACGCCGAGTTGTGGCTGCGCGACGGCGGCGACCATCGCGGCCCCGGCGGCGACTACCAAGCCCGGTACGGGGAATGGCTGGACGCCTTCGAGGCGGGCCGGGTCGAGGGCATCGGCTTCGGGTGGATCACGCTGCGGGCGAGCGGCGCCGAGCGGCCGACCGTGCGGGTGGAGGAGTGGCCGCACCCGGTCGAGCAGCCGCTCGGCCCGCACATCGACGAGTGGTTCGACCGGCAGGACTTCCTGCGGACGCACGACGACGCTGGGCTGCTGGCCGCCCGGTACGTGCTGGCCGACGAGGTGGTCCAGGAGCAGGTCGGCGAACCCGGGGCGGAGGATCCGGAGCACGTCATCCTGCGGCACAACCGCGGCATGCGGCGCGCGACGAAGGTGGACACGGTGGGCGCCGGGTTCGTCGGTGTCTGCGACGGCACGCTGTCGGCCGGGGAGATCGTGGACGCCATCGCGCAGCTGCTCGGCGAGGACCGCGTGGTGTTGCGCGACCGGGTGCCGGAGTCGCTGCGGCTGCTCACCGAGCAGGGCTTCATCCAGCCGGTCGCCTGATCGACCGACCGTTCATGGCCCGGGCTGTCCGCAGCCCGGGCCACCCGCGTTCCCGCCTCCTCCGGTCACCCGCACTTCGCTGGTCACCCGCACTCCTCGGGCTGCTCGGAGTTCTCGGGTCACCCGCGCTCCTGGGCAGGTCCGCCGTCCTCGGTCCGTCCGTCCGTCGCCGGGGAGGCACGGGCAGGCCATTCGGGTTCATCTCGCGGTAGCCCCCGATTTGCCCGGCAGTCGTCGAACGTCTGTCCCTCGTTGGCCGTTGACTGTGAGGCTCTGTCCACAGGCTGTGGACAGAGCTGGGGGCGAGGGGTGGAGCCGACGACGGCGACGGTGGGCGGCGCGGTGCTCGCGCTCTTCGGGGGCGCGCTGTTGCTCTGGTGCGCCGCTGAAGTGCGCCTTCGTCACCGGCTGCGGCGGCGCGGTGTGCCGGCGGTGGCCACCGTGGTGGCCGAGACCGACGCGCACGGCGAACTCGACAGTGCGCCGTTGCTCTCCTTCTCCACCTTGGCCGCGGTCGGCGGGCCCGGTGCCGCCCGCTGCGCCGAGGCGGTGATCACCCGGCCGCGTGGCCACACCCCGCTGCGCCGCCCGCCGGGCCTGGTGCCGGGGGCCTCGGTTCGGGTCGCCTATGACCCGCGTCGTCCGACCCGCGTGGTGCTGGCGGCGGCGGAGACGGGCCGGGCCGCTCTGACGGATCTGCTGTGGGCGGCGCTCGGTGCCGGCTTCCTGGCTGCAGGCGCCCTCCTGCTGGCGGCCGTCGCCACCCGCTGAGCCGCACCCGGGCCCCCGCCCCGGACACCCGCCCTTTGGCCCCCGCCCCGGACACCCGCCCTTGGCGCCCGTCCAGGGCCCCGCCCGGCCACCCCGGTCGGTCGGTCCACCCGACGCCGCACGCCGTGCGCCCACCCCTACCTCTATCACCGCCACCGCCCCCGCCGCCGGTGCGGCGAATCTCCGTTGACAGATCTTGAAATCCGTCATTCCATCCTTCGAAACCCGCCGAAGCCCCCCTCCACGGGGCGCGATCCTCCATCATCGGGTTACCGTTCGAGTGGCGTCGGTCGGCCTTGCCGGTGAAAAAGCAGGATCCGTCCGTTTGACAAGGGTGGCCGGGGTACGGTCACACTCCGCTGGTGGGGTCGTCGTACAGCGGCAGCCCCGGGACGGTGGAGGGGTCGGGCGGAGCGCAGCCCGTGCTGCCAGCGCCGACCAGCTCACATAACGACCGGGAGAGAAGAGCGAAGGTGTCCCCGAGCAGCGAGACCGCGCACGGACAGCGACTCGTCATTGTCGAGTCGCCGGCCAAGGCGAAGACGATCAAGGGCTACCTGGGCCCCGGCTACATCGTCGAGGCGAGCGTCGGGCACATCCGCGACCTGCCCAGCACGGCGGCCGAGGTCCCGGACAAGTACACCGGCGAGGTGCGCCGCCTCGGCGTGGACGTCGACCACGACTTCGCTCCCATCTACGTCGTCAACGCTGACAAGAAGTCCCAGGTCAGCAAGTTGAAGTCGCTGCTCGCGGAGTCCGACGAGCTCTTCCTCGCCACCGATGAGGACCGCGAGGGCGAGGCCATCGCGTGGCACCTCCAGCAGGTCCTGAAGCCCAAGGTGCCGGTGCACCGCATGGTGTTCCACGAGATCACCAAGTCGGCGATCCAGGAGGCCGTGGCCAACCCGCGCGAGCTGAACCAGCGCCTGGTCGACGCCCAGGAGACCCGCCGCATCCTCGACCGCCTCTACGGCTTCGAGGTCTCGCCGGTGCTGTGGAAGAAGGTCATGCCGAAGCTCTCGGCAGGCCGCGTGCAGTCGGTCGCGACCCGCCTGGTGGTCGAGCGCGAGCGCGAGCGGATGGCCTTCCGCTCCGCCTCCTACTGGGACCTGGTCGGCACCTTCGGCACCGGCCGCACCCCGGCCGACGCCGCCAACCCGGAGACCTTCGGCGCCCGCCTCTCCGCCGTCGACGGCAAGCGGATCGCCAGCGGCCGCGACTTCGGCCCGGACGGCCGGCTGAAGGCGAGCAGCACCAACACCCTGCACCTGGACGAGCAGGCCGCCCGCGCGCTGGCCGCCGCCCTGGAGCAGACCGCGTTCAGCGTCCGCAGCGTCGAGTCCAAGCCCTACCGCCGCTCGCCGTACGCGCCGTTCCGCACCACCACGCTGCAGCAGGAGGCCAGCCGCAAGCTGGGCTTCGGCGCCAAGCGGACCATGCAGGTGGCCCAGAAGCTGTACGAGAACGGCTTCATCACCTATATGCGTACCGACTCGACGACCCTCTCGGACACCGCCGTCGCGGCCGCCCGCGCGCAGGTCACCCAGCTCTACGGCGCCGACTACCTGCCGGACGCGCCGCGCACCTACGCCAGCAAGGTGAAGAACGCGCAGGAGGCGCACGAGGCCGTCCGCCCGTCCGGCGACCGCTTCCGCACCCCGGCCGAGACCGGCCTGACCGGTGACGACTTCCGGCTCTACGAGCTGATCTGGATGCGCACCGTCGCCTCCCAGATGAAGGACGCGGTCGGCCAGTCGGTCACCGTCAAGGTCGGAGGCCGCGCCTCGGACGGCCGGGACGCCGAGTTCTCCGCCTCCGGCAAGATCATCACCTTCCACGGCTTCCTCAAGGCCTACGTCGAGGGCGCGGACGACCCGAACGCCGAGCTCGACGACCGCGAGCGCCGGCTGCCCCAGGTCACCGAGGGCGACCCGCTGGCTGCCGAGCAGCTCACCCCGGAGGGCCACGCGACCAAGCCGCCCGCCCGCTACACCGAGGCCTCGCTGGTCAAGGAGCTGGAGGACCGGGAGATCGGCCGCCCCTCCACCTACGCCTCGATCATCGACACGATCATCGGCCGCCGCTACGTCTTCAAGAAGGGGACGGCGCTCGTGCCGTCGTTCCTCTCCTTCGCCGTGGTCAACCTGCTGGAGAAGCACTTCGGCCGGCTGGTCGACTACGACTTCACCGCGAAGATGGAGGACGACCTCGACCGGATCGCCGCCGGTGAGGCGCAGTCCGTCCCGTGGCTGAAGCGCTTCTACTTCGGCGAGGGCGAGGGCCACGCCACCGGCGGCGCCGCCGAGGCCGGCAACGGCGACGGCGACCACCTGGGCGGCCTGAAGGAGCTGGTCACCGACCTCGGCGCGATCGACGCCCGGGAGATCAGCTCGTTCCGGATCAGCGAGGACATCACCCTGCGGGTCGGCCGCTACGGCCCGTACGTCGAGCGCGCCTCCGCCGTCGAGGGCGAGCCGGGCCAGCGCGCCGACATCCCGGACGACCTGCCGCCGGACGAGCTCACCGTCGAGCTGGCCGAGGAACTGCTGGCCAGCCCGAGCGGCGACTACGAGCTCGGTCCGGACCCGGTCAGCGGCAACATGCTGGTCGCCAAGAAGGGCCGCTTCGGCCCGTACGTGACCGAGATCCTGCCGGAGGGCACGCCCAAGACCGGCAAGAACGCCGTGAAGCCGCGCACCGCCTCGCTGCTCAAGACGATGACGCTGGACACCGTCACGCTGGAGGACGCGCTGAAGCTGCTCTCGCTGCCGCGCGTGGTCGGCGTCGACGCGGAGGGCGTGGAGATCACCGCGCAGAACGGCCGGTACGGCCCGTACCTCAAGCGCGGCACCGACTCCCGCTCGCTCGCCGACGAGGAGCAGATGTTCACGGTCACCCTGGAGGAGGCCCTGGCCATCTACGCGCAGCCCAAGCAGCGCGGGCGGGCCGCCGCCGCTCCGCCGCTCAAGGAGCTGGGCACCGACCCGGTCAGCGAGCGCCCGGTGGTGGTGAAGGACGGCCGCTTCGGCCCGTACGTCACCGACGGCGAGACCAACGCCACGCTGCGCAAGGACGACGACGTCGAGACCATCACGCCGGAGCGCGGCTACGAGCTCCTGGCGGAGAAGCGGGCGCGCGGTCCGGTGAAGAAGGCCGCCAAGAAGGCCCCGGCGAAGAAGGCGGCCGCCAAGAAGACGGCCACCAAGACCGCCGCGACCAAGACGGCGGCGAAGAAGACCGCGGCAAAGAAGACGGCCACGGCCAAGGCGACCGCGAAGAAGACCGCCGCCAAGAAGACCGCGGCGAGCAAGTCCGCGACGAGCGAGACCACCACGGACGAGGGCTGATCCGCCCCCGCCGGCGGAACCCCGGGCCCGTGCCCCTCCCTCCCCGGGAGAGGCGCGGGCCCGCGGCCGTCGAGGAGCCGTGCGGACTGCGTCACAACCCTGCAATGACCGGTATCCGGAGGCCCGCTCCCCTCTTTTCCGGCCTGCCCCGACCGCTACGCTGACCGTATGACGAGCGAGGAGCAGCCCACCCCCAGCGCCCCCGCGGCCGCGAGACCCGGTTCGCCCGACCTCCTGGAGGTCGTGCCCGCCGGAACCCCCGGTGAGCGGGCCCGCGCGCTGCTGCGGCTGCGCCCGTACCGGCGGCTCTGGACCACCCAGCTGATCGGCGGCACCGCCGACCGGCTCGGGTTCCTGGTGCTGCTCGCCCTGACCGTGATCGCCGCCGCCCTCGGCGGCCAGCTCGGCGACCTGCCGCGCAACCTCGCCTTCGCGGTCGCCGCGGTCTTCGCCACCCGGGTGGCCGCCACCGGGCTGGTCGGCGTCGCCCTGCTCGGCCCGGTGCACGGCCTGCTCGCCGGGAAGCTGGACCGCCGCTGGACGCTCTTCGGGGCGGACGTGCTGCGGGCCGTGCTGGTCGGCATCGCGCCCTGGTGGATCGTCTGGCTGGGCTCCGGCCCGAGGCCGTCCGGCGCCGCGACCTACGTGCTGCTCGGCACGGTCTTCGTGACCGGCGCCGCCGAGCGGGTCTGGGCGATCGCCAAGGCCGCCGCCGTGCCGGGCCTGCTCCCCCCGGCCAACCCGTACGCACCGGCCGCCGAGCAGCGCCCGTCCGCCGCCGACCTGGACACCGTCCGGACGCTGGACCGCCGCACCGGCTGGGGCACCGTGTCCCTGGCCGCCGCCGCGCTGGTCGCGCTCACCCTGGTCAACAACGTTTTCGCCGCGCTCGGCTCGGACTGGCTGCGCGCCCACCAGACCACCTTCGCCGCGCTCGGCGCGGCCGCCCTGTTCGCGGTCTCGGCCGTCCGGGTCTACCTGCAGCAGCTGTCCGGCGGCCCGGTGGCCGTCGCCCCGCACTCCCCGCTCCAGGGCCTGCGCGCGCCGACCGACTCCACGCCCGGCCCCGCACTGCGCAAGGGCCGCACCGGCTCCGCCCCGTACTTCACCTTCGCGGTCGCCGCCGGGTACGCCTCGATGGCGGGCGTCACCGCGCTCGCGCTGCTGACCGCCGCCGAGCACCGCGCCGGGCCGATCGGCTACGGTCTGCTGGTGCTGGCCGCCGTCGGCGTCCCGGCGCTCGGTGTCCGGATGACCAGGGCCACCCTGCCCGCGCTCTCCCGCCGCCGGCTGCTCGCGCTCGCGCTGCTGGTCGAGGGCGTCGCGCTGATCCTCGCGGGCCTGGTGCTGAACTTCGTGCTGGTCCTGCTGCTGACCGTGCTGGCCGCGCTGGCCGCCGGGATCGTCGTCTCGACCGGGCGCACCCTGCTCGCCCAGGAGGTCGAGGAGGCCCGGCTGCCGAAGGTCACCGAGCACCTGTTCGCGGTGCTGCGGGCGGTGGTGGCCGCCGCGCTGGTCGTCGTCCCGCTGATCGCCGCCGCCTACGGGAACGTCGAGTACGGCACGGTCGAGCCCGGCTCGTTCACCTTCATCCACGGCGGTGCGGCCCTCGCGGTGGCCACCGCGGGCCTGCTCACCCTGGTGCTCGCCGCCGTCGTGCTGCTCAAGACCGACGACCGCCGGGGCACCGCGCCGTTCGGCCGGGACCTGCTGGACGCCGTCCGTGGCGGTGCCGTGCTCCCGCCGCACCGGACGACCGGTACTGGCTTCTTCATCGCGCTGGAGGGCGGCGACGGCGCCGGCAAGTCCACCCAGGCGCAGGCGCTCGCCGAGTGGATCCGCGGCAAGGGTCACGAGGTGGTGCTCACCCGCGAGCCCGGCGGCAGCCCGGTCGGCCAGCGGCTGCGCGGCCTCGTCCTGGACGTCGCCAACACCGGCCTCTCGCACCGCGCCGAGGCGCTGATCTACGCCGCCGACCGCGCCGAGCACGTCGAGAACGTGATCCGGCCCGCGCTCGCCCGCGGCGCGGTGGTGATCACCGACCGCTACATGGACTCCTCCATCGCCTACCAGGGCGCCGGCCGCGACCTGGCCGCGACCGAGGTGGCCCGGATCTCGCGCTGGGCGATCGGCGGGCTGCTGCCCGACCTGACCGTCGTGCTGGACGTCGACCCGACCAAGGCGCGGGAGCGGTTCACCGAGGCGCTGGACCGGCTGGAGTCCGAGCCGACCGAGTTCCACCAGCGGGTGCGCGCGGGCTTCCTCGCGCTGGCGGCCGCCGACCCGGCCCGCTACCTGGTCGTGGACGGCAGCCAGCAGCCCGGCTTCGTCACCACCGCGATCCGCCACCGGCTCGACCGCGAGCTGCCGCTCTCCGAGCAGGAGAAGGCCGCCCGCGTCGAGCAGGAGCGGCTCGCCCGCGAGGAGGCGGAGCGCCGCGCGGCCGAGGAGGCGCGGAAGAAGGCCGAGGCCGAGGCCGCCGAGCGCAAGCGGCAGGAGCTGCTGGAGCAGCTCCGGGCCGAGCAGGCGGAGAAGGAGCGGCTGGCGAAGGAGGAGGCCGAGCGCAAGGCCGCGGAGGCGGCGCGCAAGGCGGCCGAGGAGGCCAGGCGCAAGGCGGAGGAGGAAGCACGCCGGCGCGCCGAGGAGGAGGCGAAGCTCCGCGCGGCCGAGGAGGCCCGGCTGGCCGCCGAGGCCGCCGAGCGCAAGCGGCTCGCCGAGGAGGCCGCCGCTCAGGCGGAGCTCCAGCGGCAGCGGGAGCTGCAGCGCGAGGAGCAGCGCCGTCGTGCCGAGGAGGCGCTGCAGCGGGCCGAGGAGGCCCGGCTGGCGCAGGCCGCGGCGCTGGCGGCGGCTGCCGCCGCTGCGGCGGAGGCGGCCGAGCGGGCGGAGCGGGCGGCTGCTGCCGAGGCTCCGGCGTCGTCGCCGGCTCCGGCTCCGTCCCCGGCTCCGGCGCCCGGTGACGCGGTGACCACCGAGCTGCGGGTGGTGAAGGAGCGGGGCGCCGACGACGCCACGCAGGAGATCTCCGAGCGGGACCGCCGGGCGGCCGTCCGGGCCGCCGAGGCGGCTGCGGCCGGCGGGGCTCCGGCGAGTGGGGCTCAGAGCACTGGCGCTCCGGCGAGCGGTGCCGGGGCCGACAGGTCTCGGGCGGGCGGTGCCTCGGAGGTCGACGCGACGGCCAAGCTGCCGGTCGTGCCCGGTACGCCGGCGGCGCCGGCGACTCCCGCCGCGGTGGACGAGACGGCCGTGCTGCCCCGGATTCCCGCGGCGGACGCCGACCGTGGTGCCACCGACCGGACCGAGCTGCTGCCCCGGATCGAGTCGGCGGGTTCGGCCGGTCCGGCGGGTTCGGCCGGTCCGGCCGACCGGGTGCCGCCGGGTCTCTGGCGGGACGAGCCGGCCGGGCGCGCCGCCCAGGAGCAGCCGGTCGACAGCACGCGCGAGCTGCCCGTGGTCGACGACGAGGAGCAGCAGCCGGCCGTCGAGCCGCGGCCCCGGCCCTCCTGGGCCGAGGAGACGCCGATGGACGACCTGCCGAGCCTCACCGACACCCTGCTCGGCTCCCGTGACGAGTGGGCCCGCTGGGAGCAGGGCGGGCCGGCGGAGTCCGGCCTCCGCGACCCGCGTGTCCGCTACGGCTCCGGGACGGCGGACGAGGGCGGCCAGCCGGGTGACCCCGGCCGGCCCGCTCAGCCCGCTCAGCCCGGTCAGGGCGACCACGGGCAGGACGGGAGCGGGGACAAGGGCAAGGGCCGGCGCTGGCGGCGCCGGGGCTGACCCGGCGCAGGGCCGGCGGCCGCCGGTCGGCGGAGGCGACGGCCCGACACGTCGGAGGCCGAACGAGCCGGAACGGCGGTGGGCGGTGCGGTCGGGGCGCGGCGCTCCGGCGGCACCGCCCGCTGTCGTTCCCGCCACGTATGCTCGACGGCGGAAACCGCCCCGGGCCGCGTGCCCCGGGGCACGGCGGCCACCGGGGCGGCGCGGACACGGCAGACAGGCCGGTCCGGGCGGGCGCGGGCGTCCGCACCGGGATTTCGCACCGGGATTCCGCATCGGTGGTTCCGCGCGGCGGAGTTCACGCGGGGCAGCCCGCGCAGGGCGATCAGCACGAGGCAGCAGTCCGTACGAGGTGGCTCGTACCGAGCTTGGGAGCAGCAGTGGCCGTCTGGGACGACCTGGTGGGCCAGGAGCGGGTGGTCGAGCAGTTGACCGCCGCCGCCCGGGCGGCCGGGGCCACGGTCGCCGCCGGCCGCGGCGCAGCACCCGAGCCGGCCGGCAACGCCTCGCTGATGACGCACGCCTGGCTGTTCACCGGTCCGCCCGGGGCCGGTCAGACCACCGCCGCCCGCGCCTTCGCCGCCGCCCTCCAGTGCACCAGCCCCGACCTCGCGCTCGGCGGCACGCCCGGCTGCGGCTTCTGCGACGGCTGCCACACCGTGATGGCGGGCAGCCACGCCGACGTGAAGTACGTCCGCACCGACGGCCTGTCGATCGGCGTCGGCGACATGCGCGACCTGGTGCTGCGCGCGTCCAGCTACCCGACCGGCGGCCGCTGGTCGGTGATCCTGGTCGACGCCGCCCACCGCCTCACCGAGGCCGCCGCCAACGCCCTGCTCAAGGGCGTCGAGGAACCGTCCCCGCGCACCGTCTGGCTGCTCTGCGCGCCGTCCGTGCAGGACGTGCTGCCCACCATCCGCTCGCGCTGCCGGCTGCTGGTGCTGCGCCAGCCCGCCGCCGAGGCCGTCGCCGACATGCTGGTCCGGCGCGACGGCGTCGATCCCGAGACCGCCCGGCTGGCCGCGCTCGCCGGGCAGGGGGACATCGAGCGCTCCCGCCGCCTCGCCGTGGACGAGCAGGCCCGCACCCGGCGCACCGAGGTGCTGCGGATCCCGCTGGAGGTCTCCGACCTCGGCGGCTGCCTGGCCGCCGCCCAGCGCCTCGTCGACACCGCGAAGGCCGACGCCGAGGCGCTCGCCGAGACCCAGGACGCCAAGGAGACCGACGACCTCAAGGCCGCGTACGGCGCGGCCGAGGGCGGCAAGGCCCCGCGCGGCATGGCCGGGGCGGTCAAGGAGCTGGAGAAGCGGCAGAAGAGCCGCGCCACCCGGACCCGCCGGGAGACGCTCGGCGTCGCCCTGCTGGACCTGCTCGGGTTCTACCGGGACGTGCTCGCCCTGCAGCTCGGTTCGGCCGGCGCGCTGTCCAACGAGGACCAGCGGCAGGCGCTGAACCGGGTCGCCCAGGCAGGTCCGCCGGAGAGCACGTTGCGGCGGATCGAGGCGGTGCTGGCCTGTCGGCAGGCGCTGGACCGCAACGTCGACCCGCTGCTCGCGGTGGAGGCGATGACGGTCGCGCTGCGGGCGGGCTGAACCGCCCGGGCTGAACCGCTGGGCTGAACCGCCCGGGCCGGCCGGGGCGCGGACGGGCGGCGTCTCGTCGGCCGCCCCGGTCCCCGGCCCGCTCCGGGCCGTCGAGCCCCGCGGCGGCCGCCCCGGGTAGGGCTTCCCGCGCTAGCCGTACGTCCCACCTTCGAGTGAACGGGCGGTACGCGCCGCGCACACCGGCGTGTGACCGCCGGGTCGTCTTGCACGCTGGGGCCGACTGCGCCCCGACGGCGGGGCCGTCGCGTCCCGTCCGGCACCGGCGCCCACCGGTGGCCCGGCCCTCCTCCCGAGGCGGTGCGTCCCATGGTCCGTTCGCTCCTCGTCGTTCCCCTGCTCGCCGCCGCCGCGGGCGGGGTCTGGCTCGCCCGCGGCGCCCTGCAGCGCTGGCGCGACCTGCGGGCCGCCGAGACCTACGAGCTGACCGGTGACCAGCGGCCGATGCTGCTGCGGGCGGCCGGGGCGATGGTCTGCGGCGTCTTCGTCACGCTGCTCACCGTGCTGACGGCGCTGGGGACGTTCGGGGCGCTCGGGTCGTCGGAGTCGCGGTCCGGGTCCGGGTCCGGGTCCGGGTCCGGGTCCGCGGAGCTGGCCGCCGACCCGGCCGACGCCGCCGCCGCGGGAGGCGGGCGGCAGGCGGCGCCCCCGGCGGCCGACGGCGCGCCGGCCACCGCGCCCGCGCCCGGTTCCGGCGCCGCTCCCGCTGCCGTGCCCGCCGTACCCGCTGCCGCATCCGCCCCGGGCGCCGTGCCGGCGGCCCCGCCGGTGACCAGCCGCTTCGACAGCGTCGGCCACCCGGGCGGCGGCGAACTGCTGCAGTCCGCCGTCCTGGGGCCCGACGGACACCCGCGCAACGTCCGGGTCTGGCTGCCGGCCCAGTACGCCAAGGAGCCGAACGCCCGGTTCCCCGTGGTCGTGATGCAGGCCGCCGCCCCGCGGAAGACCGCCGACGCCGAGGTCCCCGACGTCTTCGACGGCCTGAGCTCGGCCGTGCAGACCGGCAAGGCCCGCCCGTTCATCCTGGTCGCCCCCGAGGCACCGAGCGGCACCGAGCACCCCTGCGACCTGGTCGCCGCGGCACCGCAGGCCGTCGCCGACGACGCCGCGCTGCGCGCCACCATCGCGGCCGCCTTCCGCACGCTGCCGCCCGGCCCGGCCTCCTGGGGCACGCTCGGGGTGGAGGGCGGCGCGCCCTGCGCCGTGGCCGCCGGCCTGGCGCGCCCCGACCTGTACGGCGCGGCCGCCGCGGTCTCCGGCCGGTTCGACACCGCCGCGCTGGCCCTGACCGGCGCCGAGGCCCCCGCCAACGCCGCCCCCAAGCTGTTGCTGGCCGCCGCCAAGGCCGACGCCGCCGGGCTGGACGCCGCCCGCAAGCTGCAGGCCGCGCTGCGCGGCGGGACCGGCGCGGCGGCCCGCGCCGATGTGCGGATCTCCGACAACGTCCAGGACTACACGCCGGACCGGGAGCGGCTGCGGCTGGTCCGGCAGGCGGTGCAGTACCTGGCCGAGACCCTGGCCAAGGCGTCCTGAGCAGGGCCGCGGCGAGGACTACGCTTCGACGTACCCGGGGTGCCGGCACCGGCCGCGCCCCTGCACCCGAGGGGGAGCGGATGAGGGCAGAGCGGGACCGGCACACGACGGCGATGGCCGCGCTGCTGGCGGCGGCCGGGCTGCTGCTCGGCGGGTGCTCCTCCACCTCGACCACGGCGTCCACTCCCGGCTCCGCCTCGTCGGACAGGGCCGGGTCGACGGCCGCCCGGAGCCCGGCGGCCGGTGGAGGGTCGTCCTCGGCTGCGGCCTCGGCCTCGGGGGCGCTCCCGGCGGGGGACGCCCGGCCGGGCGTCACACCGCTGGAACCGCTCCCGGCGGCCGTCCCCGCCGCGCTGGCCCCGTACTACGGGCAGAAGCTCGACTGGCAGCCCTGCGACGACGGCTTCGAGTGCACCACCTTCAAGGTGCCGCTCGACTACGCGCACCCGGAGGGCGGGGACCTCGCCTTGTCGGCGGTCCGGGCCCCGGCGCTCCCGGCCGACTCGGGGAGCGGCCCGGGCTCAGCGGGCGCCGGCCGGCTCGGTTCGCTGCTGCTCAACCCCGGCGGGCCCGGCGGCTCGGCGGTCGAGTACGTGGAGGCCGCCGCGAGTAGCTTCGACAGCGGTGTGCGCGCCCGGTACGACCTGGTCGGCCTCGACCCGCGCGGGGTCGGCCGCAGCAGCCCGGTCACCTGTCTGAACGGCGAGCGGATGGACGCCTACACCGCCGTCGACATCACCCCCGACGACCAGGCCGAGATCGACGCCCTGGTGGCAGCCGACAAGGAGTTCGCCGAGGGCTGCCGCCGGCAGGCCGGCGACCGGCTCGGCCACCTCGGCACGGTCGAGGCGGCCCGGGACATGGACGTCCTGCGGGCACTGGTCGGGGACGAGCGGCTCAACTACGTCGGCAAGTCGTACGGGACGTTCCTCGGCGCGACCTACGCCGGGCTCTTCCCCACCCGCACCGGCCGGATCGTGCTGGACGGCGCGATGGACCCGTCGCTCGACTCGCTCAGCGGCAACCGCACCCAGGCCGGCGGTTTCGAGACCGCCTGGGCGGCCTTCGCCGGGGACTGCGCCAAGCGCGAGGACTGCCCCCTCGGCCGGACCGAGCAGCAGGCCGGCGAGCAACTCACCGCCCTGTTCCAGGCGGTCGACGCGCGGCCGCTGCCCACCACCGACTCCGGCCGCCGGCTCACCGAGGCCCAGGCCACCACCGGCGTCATCCAGGCCATGTACGCCGACTTCCTCTGGCCGAGGCTGCGCACCGCGCTCGCCGACGCCAAGGCCGGCGACGGCACCGGCCTGCTCAGGCTCTCGGACTCGTACTACGACCGCGGCTCGGACGGCTCGTACCCCAACCTGATGTTCGCCAACATGGCGGTGAACTGCCTGGACCTGCCGGCCCCCTTCGCCGGCCCGGCCGACGTCCAGCGGGCGGTGCCGGACTTCGAACAGTCCTCGCCGCGGTTCGGCCGCGACATGGCCTGGATGGCGCTGACCTGCAGCTACTGGCCGGTGCGGGCCACCGGCTCGGCGCACACCGTCCGGGCGGCCGGCGCGGCCCCGATCGTGGTCGTCGGCACCACCCGCGACCCGGCCACCCCGTACGCGTGGGCGCAGTCCCTGGCCGGCCAGCTGGAGTCCGGCCGGCTGCTGACCTACGACGGGGACGGTCACACCGCCTACGGCCGCCGCGACGCCTGCGTCGACGGCGCCGTCAACCGGTACCTGCTGGGCGGCGAGGCGCCGGAGAACGGCAAGCGCTGCGGGTGATGGCCGCAGCCGGCGCGTGGGGCTTACAACAAGCAGATGATTTCCGCTTCAACCTCTCGCAGTACGACGTTACGATGAGCGCCCCGCCCCACCTGCCACCCCCACCGGAGCGCACCGTGCTCGGAGTCAACGACCTGGCGACCTACATCCTCGGCGCCCTCGTCATCATCCTTCTCCCCGGCCCCAACTCCCTGTACGTGCTGTCCGTCGCCGCCCGCAAGGGCGTCCGGACCGGCTACACCGCCGCCGCCGGCGTCTTCGTGGGCGACTTCACCCTGATCAGCCTCACCTCGCTGGGCGCCGCCTCGCTCCTGGAGGCCAACCCGGCCGTCTTCGCCGTGGTGAAGTTCGGCGGCGCCGCCTACCTGCTCTGGATCGGTGTCGGCATGCTCCGCGCGGCCCGCCAACTCTGGCGCGAACACCGCGCCGCGGACCGCGACCCCGACGCCGCCGCGGCCCCCGCCCCGGAGACCACCGAGCGCCCGTTCCGCCGCGCCCTGGTGATCAGCCTGCTGAACCCCAAGGCCATCCTCTTCCTGCTCTCCTTCTTCACCCAGTTCGTCGACCCCTCCTACGGCCGGCCGGCGCTCTCCTTCGCCCTCCTCGGCGGCATCCTGCAGACCTTCAGCCTGCTCTACCTCTCCATGCTGATCTTCGCGGGCACCACCCTCGCCACCGCCTTCCGCCGCCGCCGTCGCCTCTCCGCCGGCCTCACCAGCGGCGTCGCCGTCCTCTTCGCCGGCTTCGCCGCCAAGCTCGCCGTCTCCTCCGCCTGACCCCCACCCACGGAACCGGGTACGGATCACCCCCCGAACCTGTGTAGACTGGCCCGCGTTGCCGACACACTCGGCAACGGTGCCGCCTTAGCTCAGTTGGCCAGAGCAACGCACTCGTAATGCGTAGGTCGCGGGTTCGAATCCCGCAGGCGGCTCAGTGGGGAAGGCCCGGTCAGATTCTCTGACCGGGCCTTTGCCGTTCCGCGACCTGCGGGCAGGGCGACGGCGAAGTTCTACAAGATCGCTTGCGCGGACGATGCGTGAGCCCTTGGTCTTCTTGGCCTTGGACTTTGACCTTCCGAGCAGGCTCAATCCTCCCGGGAGCCCGCGTCAGCCGACGGCGGCCCAACCCCATGGCCGTGGACCGTTCTGTTCTCGTATGCAGGCGAGTCGGTGGTGGGCTTCCGCTCGGTGGCGGGCCGGATCGGCTGCCGCGTGCTGGAGGGCGAAGCAGGTGACCCGAAGCTCACGGATGTCCCGCAGCACGGTGTAGCCGGCCCAGGCCATCACGTCGACACCGTACGCGTCGCAGAAAGCCGCGTACTCGCTGTCCGAAACGGTGCCGAAGGTGCCGTAGCCGACGGCGGTGGCGGTGAGGTCCCACTCGGGAGGCCCCAGCGAGGTCCGTTCGAAGTCGAGTAGGTAGGCGGTGGTGGGCGTGACCGCGACGTTGCCGCCCCAGGCGTCGCCATGGATGACGCTTGTCAGCATTCCTGTCGGGAGACTGGACCATGCCGTTTCGAGTGCCGTCAGGCGGTCGCGTAGCCACTGCCGTTGCTCGCTGTCGAGGGTGGTCGCGCCGTCGATCCTGGCGGCCAACCGGACGAACGGGTCGAGGTAGCCCAACGGAATGGCTGGGACGGGAAGTTCGTGGAGCCGTCGGAGGAGTGGCGCGATGTCGGTGGCGGTCCCTGGGCGATGTGGGGGCAGCTCGTGCCAGAAGGTCACCGGGTGGCCGTCCACATCCAGTGGCTCCCGCAGGTGATCGAGTGGCTGTACTGCAGGCACCTCGCAGTCATGCAGCCACCGGGCGACCGCCAGTTCGCGGGCGGCGGCAGCCGCCTGCCCGGGGCGAGCGATGCGGGCCACGATCTGATGCGGCAGTCGCCACAGTGCGTTCTCCCCGATCCGTATCGGCTCGGCTCCCGCTGCGGACAGGCCGGTGTCGGCACACGCCTTGAGCAGTAGCGCGTGGGATTCCTCGGAACGACTCACGTCGCCACCGTAGCGGCGATCCGCTCCCGCAGGTCCCGGACGTCGGGGAGGTTGCGGTGGCGGTGGGCTACCCGGCCCAGCTCGGCCAGCTCATGGTTGGCGCGGAGCGAGCGGAGGTCGCCGACCTCGGCGAGCGCGCTTTGCCCCTCGGCCAGGGCCTGCTCGGGGTCACTGGCTGCCATCTGGAGCGTGGCGAGTTTGGTGCGTGAGAACGCGCGGGACCGGGCGAAACAGTCGCCATGGCTGTCCACCGCGGTCTGCAGTCGTTGGAGGGCCTTCTGCGGCGGGTGGCCGGCGAGGGCGAGGTCGAACAGGGCGTGGCCGGTGTCGCCGTGGTGCTGGGCGCTGTCGTAGTACGCCATCCACGGCCCCTCGGCTGTCGCGATGATCGAGGCGAACGAGTCGTCGGAGGTGCCGATCGCAGCCAGGGTCTGCTGGGTGCGGCCCATCTTGGCGAGGGCTCGGGCACGGGCGTTGTGGAGCATGGACTGTTCGGCGGGGGAGAGGCGGTCGGCGCGGGCGAGGCCGAGTTCCGCAAGCGTGAGGCCGGCGTCGGGGGTGCCGCGCCAGGTGGCCTGTCGGGAACGCAGGTTGTAGGAGATCGCCCGCAACGGCCAGTTGTCCACTTCCTCGGCGCACGAGGTGGCGAAGGCGAAGAGGCGGTGGGCGTCGTCATGGGCGAAGGCGTCGAAGGCGGAGGCGCCGACCACGGTCGCCAGGCGGCTGACTGCGGCGAACAGCTCGGCGCGCAGTGGAACATGGCAGCGGCTGTTCAGGAGGCCGGCAGCCCAGCGCAGTTGGGCGAGTGCGGTGTCACGGACGACGCCGGCGCCGCCGTAGAGGTTGTCCCAGCTGCGCAGTGTGGTCGCTGCGGCGCGGACCTGTTCGACGTCTGCGGGTCGAACCACGGCGGGTACGGCAGCGGCCGGGGTAGAGGTCAGGAGCTGGGCCAGCGGGCCGGCGGCGAGCGCAGCGCTCGTCGCGGCAAGGAAGTTCCGTCGTTCCATGGGGTCGGACTCGTTCCACTCGAGAGCGGGTGGTGGCTCCTCCAGCGTGCCCCCGAGCACAGCCCTCCGGGGAGCCCTGACGGGCGCACTGGGCCGTCTGTCCATTTCCCGTGAGCGGTTGTCCATTTCGGCCTGAGCCAGCGCCATGCTTCGCGCCAGGACTCCGCCGGTGTTCAGGGCAGCATCCAATGCCTGGGCGTGGTGCAGCTTGCAGGGCCGGTCAGCCCGCTCGATCTTGCTGATCAGGTCCCCGCTGAGGTGGACCAGCCGTCCGAGTTCGTCCTGGCTCAGGGTCCTGAGCTCGCGCCAGTGCCGGAGTTCCGCACCGAACCAGTGGGCCGCGGACCGCGTGGGGTCCAAGGGCTTTGGTGGTCGCGGCATTTGGTCCCCCAGGACGTCTCATGTGGACAGCGGCCGCTGTCCGAATGCCGGTACTGGTCGGGCGGCCCGCCGGCAGGGCTGAATGTCTCCAAGCGCTCAGGACCCATTACACACCGCTACGGCCCTGACGTGCAGGTGTTCGGCGCAACCGCGCCACGACCGGCCCGTGCTGTACCCAGTCACGAAGGAGAAGCGCCGATGACCCTCCCCGCGATCTCCGTCCTTGCCCGCCGTATCACGCTCATCGGCACCGACCGGGAGCACGTTCCCCCGGCCAGGGACGCAGTCGTCCGCATTGCCCGCTCCTGGGGGATCGCCGGGGAGGCGCTGGACGACATCACGGTGGTCGCCGACGAGTTGCTCGCCAACGCAGTCATCCACGCTCCGGGCAGGCTGCTGGTCGGGATCCACCTCTACCCGAACGGCGATCGGGTGGTCATCGAGGTCTACGACCCGTCGTGCCGGATGTCGGCCGCGGCCGCGAACTTCGGGAACAGCGAACTGACCAGCGGCCGGGGGATGCTGCTGATCGAGAGCCTGTCCGAGAACTGGGGCGCGGAGCCGACGACCCACGGCAAGAAGGTCTGGGCGGAGCTCGTCGTTCCCGCCGTCGCGGTGCCCGAGCGCCTCCGCTCGGCACGCCGGACAGCACTGCTCGCAAGCCTGCTCCGTGCCGGACGCCCCAGACCGCGACCCCATACTCCCGCTCACCACGGCGCCCGCCCGCACCAGTGGTTCTCCCCGAGCCGTGCTCCGCACGCCCACCGACTCCGCCCGTACCGATGCAGGCACACCGGCCGGGCGGTGACCGGGCCGGTCGCCTTTCCCCCGGGGGGCGGCCGGCCCGACCCCACGCGACACAGCCGCATCTGCCCCACCCCAACTCGGCTCTACGGAAGGATGGATGGATGAGTGACTGGGAGTTCGTAAAGGACAGAACCGCCACCGAAGGTGCGGTGTGGCGGTCGGCCGACGGCCTGCTCTACAAGCGGACCGGCGGAGAGGATCTGCGGGCGGAGACCGAGTTCCAGCAGCTGGCCGCCGGCCTGGGCTACCCGGTTCCGGAGATCACCGACAGCGGCTCGGAGGACGGGCGCTACTTCGTCGTCGAGCGTGCCATCGGCGACACCTCGCTGCACGAGGAGGCGCTGGCCGACGCCAGGCGGGACGGTCAGGTCAGCTATCAGGTGATCAGCACGGCGGCCGCCGTCGCGTCCAAGCTCCTGCAGGCCGAGGCGAGGCACCCCCTGCCCGCCACGCCGTGGTTCGAGAAGGCGGCCTTCGCGGCCGAGGTCTTCGAGGAGAACCCGGACTTCGACACCCCGCGCATCCACGAGGCGGTCAAGCATGCGCTCGACCGGCTGGCCCGGCTCCCGATGGTGCACGGGCACCTGGACTACGGCCTGCCCAACGTCCTTCAGGCCGGGGTCATCGACTGGCAGCACCACGGACCGGTCCCGCTCGGCTACGACGTCTACCCCGCGCTCGACATCGTGGCTTTCAAGGGCGGCGGCAAGGGCTACAGCATCACCCCGGAACAGCGCGCCGCCTACACCGCCGCTCTCGACGAGACCACCGCGTCCCTGATCGGGCGGCGGGTCAGCGAGCACCTGGGCGACTTCCTGCTCGTCAAGTGCTTCTTCTTCCTCGCCCTCATGCGGCCCACCGACCTCACGCGGCACGACAAGCACATCAAGTGGCAGTACCGCCGCGCCCTCTTCACGATGGGACTTGATCAGTATGAGTCGGGCAACACGATCGACACCGGCACCTTCCCCACTCTGGAACGGTTCACCGCTGAACACCGGTAGGCCGGTCCCGACCGTCCGCGACCGCGACTACCTGATGGACCACCACGGAGTCGTCTTCAAGGTCATCGGCGACAGCCACCCCGGCAGCCACTACCTCGGTTACGTCAAGTACCACCCCGACGAGAAGGGCGACCGGCGGCTGTTCGGCCGGACCTACCGGCAGAACAGCGTCGTGTCGAAGTCCTTCGGCATCCTGGCCGGCAGGCCGGAGTGCTACGTCTACTCCGACACCCTCGGCTGCGTCATCACCGGCATCCCGCGCGAGGACGTGGCCGTCCACTACTCCTGCCGCCAGGCCCTCGCCGCCATCCACGAGGACCCCGGCGCGGTCGCCGACAACCCGGCGGGCAAGGACCTCCTGGCGATCACCGAGTGGATCACCACGAACGACGCCCAGGGCCTGATCGGCGTCACCGGCTCCTTCCTCGTCGGCTGCTTCAACGAGCGCTCCGACATCGACCTCGTCTGCTACGGACCCGAGGGCTACCAGGCCGCACAGGAGCTGTTCCAGCAGACCGAGCTGATCCGGCCGTACGACGGAGACGACCTCACCCGGCTGTACATCCGCCGGGCCAAGTACATGGAGGGCAGCTCGTTCGACGCCCTCATCAAGCAGGAACGCCGCAAGCTCCAGGGGCTCACCGCGGGCGCCGGCGCACACATCAACTGCGAGCCCATCCGCTCCGACCGCGACAGGACCTTCGCCCGGATCTCCTCCAAGGAGATCGGCGAGATCTCACTCCTCGCGAAGATCACCGACCACGCCGAGGGCCTCACCACCCCTGCCGTCTACGGGATCAAGGTCAGGACCATCCTCAGCTCGACCATCGACGAGGCCGACTCCTTCGCCCGCCGGATCACCCACATGCGCTCGTACCTCGGCGCCTACACCGGAGCATTCCGATCCGGCGACACCGTCCACCTGGCCGGCAAGCTCGTGCACACCCAGGACGGCGAACACAGCGGCTTCGGCATCGAACTCACCCCCTGGACTGTCAGCGGCTCCTATGTCGCCAACCTCGCCGGATAGGAGCCTCGTCTTGTCCCTGCTCGTCATCCGACATGCCGAGTCCGTCGAGAACGCCGACAAGTACAACGGCTTCTACCAGGACCCCCGCCCCTACAGCGGAGCCGCCGCCCACGCCATCTCCCGCACCATCGTCGGCCTCACGCCGCGCGGCTTCCGGCAGGCCCAGTGGCTTGCCGAGGTCCTCCCGCAGCTCGCGGGCCCCGGGCCGCACGTCTATACCTCGACCTACCGCAGGGCGATCGACACCGCCGCGATCGCCCTGCCCACCCTCCCCAACGGCTGGCCGCAGCAGACCGCGCTCCTCGACGAGCAGCACTATGGCGACGCCACCTACATGACCAAGCGCGAGCTGTACGACAGCTACCCCGCGCTTGCCGAGGACCGCCGCCTGCGCAAGCACGTCTGGACCGCGCCGGGCGGCGGCGAGTCGCTCGCCGAGGGCGTGCTCAACCGGGCCGCCGAGTTCGCCGCCCTCGTCCAGGCCGAACTCCAGGATTCGCGCACCGTTGTCGCCTTCACCCACCAGACCGCCGCAGTGGCCCTTCGATCCCTGCTCGAAGGCTGCACCTTGCCCGAGATCCTCGCCGAGGAGCGGAAGAGCAAGATGCCCAACGCCGCGATCCTCCACTACGAACTGCGAGACGGCCGGTTCACCCGGACGGGAACGACCATCCCGCCGATCTAGGAGGAGCCCGTGCGCCACCTGTTCCTGAATGGGCCCGTCCAGAACGGCCCCTTCACCTTCTACACCCGCCCCGGCAAAGCCGTGGGCATCCGCCTTGCCGCCGCACTCAACGCCATCCTCGGCTTACCACCCGCACCCCACCTGTGGAACACCGTCACCCTCGCCGGAGACCTCCGCCACCGCCACGCCGAGAACCCGATGATCCCTCGCCAGCGGTTCGAAGCCGACCTGATAGCTGACAAGTACCCACCCGGACAGTCCCCGGTGGGCGGCATCCTGACCGACACCGACGCGGAGGTCGCCAACCTCGCGCTGGCGATGATCGAGAACAACCTCCGTGCCGGCACCCTCACCATCAGCCACGAGACCGTCCCCACCTGCCGGGCCTGCGGTCACATGACCGGTACCGGCAGCCACCCCTGCAACGCCTGCGGCAGCACCGACACCGAAGACCGCACGGGCCGCCACCTCGTCGCCGAACGCACGAAGGACCGCCCCGTCCTCGACCGCTCGGACATCCACGCCAGCCATCGCCAGCAGCCCAAGCACCTCCAGCACACCGCCGCCAACGTCGCCGAGCGGTTGATCCTCTCCCGAACCCGTGACCACGGCATCGACCTCGCGCCCCTCGGCCTCAACGGCCTCGTCCTCGACCCGCGCGTCGGTATCCACACCACCGTCCTCGCCGCAGCCCGAAACCGGCAGGCAGACGTAGCCATCATGACCATCACCCAGAACGCCGCCAACCACATCGTCGCCCACGGCCAGCACTTCCGCGAACACAACGGCATCCGGCTCCAGTACGCCCTGCACGGCCACCTCCCATACGACCACACGGCCAGCCTCCAGCCGCTGCACGAGGCGTACCGCACCACCCAGGTGATCAAGGACGGCTTCGAAGAGTGGTTCCTCCCGCTCTTCTCGCTGAGGACCAAGACCGTAACCCGGCGGGATCAGCTGCCCGCGCTCTTCAAGCATTTCATGCGGGCACACCTGGCCAAGCCTGTTGCGCTGGACGGGGCCGCCTTCGAAGCTGTTCAGCGCTCGGTTTCCGCTGGCGACACGGAATGGATCACGAACAAGCAGGCGCTGGCCAACGTGATGGTTGCCCGTGAGACAGCACGGGCAACCACCGTGGAGAGCTGACACGCAGGTCCGGGCATGCCCGTTGCTCTCGGCTTGAATGCTGTCAGGAGTGCCCCTCCTGGGTGTCCGACCGTGGGCGCACACCATCAGCCGCGCCAGCGCCCTGCCCGTCGTCCGCGGCAAGGACGATGGGCAGCAGACAGACCGCGTCGCCCGGCTCGTTCGGGGCTTTCCTGCACGATCACCCAGATGATGTCATTCGCGACCAGGCCCGCCTTCTCTTTGCGAGATCGAGAAGGCGCTGGAAGCACGGACGAAGTGACGCTTGTTCCCGATGGCAGAAGTTCTTACGACGGTCCTGGCGTGACGTCGGTCAATAGTTCTCCCGCACGTACTCGTACGTTCGGTCGAACAGCTCGCCCTTGATCGGCAAGCCGTACTCCTTCAAGACGGAACGCAGCTCGCGACGAACGCGCTTGTCGCCCGCGTCGCTCGCGCTCCAACCGGCATAGGCGACCTCGACGACGATCGAGTCGATCCGCGAGGCTATGTCGGGAACGATCTTGTGCAGCCCAGGCGGTGTGTTCTCCGCGACGATCTGAGTGAGCGCTCCACGCTTCGGATCGGCCAGCCGGTCGAGCGCTTCCTGGTCGCCCTGTTCAGCTGCCCGATCTGCTGCGACCACGTCCTGAGCGATCTTCAGCGCTTCCTCGAGGAACGCCAGCGAATCCTCTACGTTCTCGATCGCCTTGGTGCGGAGCTTCTCGATCCGCTCCGCCAGCGACCGGTACGCCGGGCTCTCCGTATCGGCGAGCCGACGCCTGAGGCGCGCCTCGATGGAGTCGAGGACCTCCTGGTACATGTCATCGGCTTTCGACTCCGGCGTCTGCCGCTCGGAGAGCTTCAACTGCTCGGCGATCTTCTTAACCAGCGCCAGGCCGGCAGCGTCGAGCGTGACTGTCTTCGACGGCATCGACTTCACGCCCACATCGGTCATGTGACCATGGATCAGATCCGTGGTCTTCGCGCCGAGACGTGCCCAGAGGAACGTCTTGGAGACGTCCTTGGGTCGGATCGACTCGTACACCTTTGCGAGCCAGAAGTACTGCCCCGTGAACGGCCGCAGCATCGGGTGAGGGTCGAGGAACTCCCACACCGTCTGCAGCGCGACGTAGGTCTCAATGAACTCGGTGCGCTGCCCGCCGCCCTCGGGAACCCGCTCGTGTGCCTCGGCGAGCGACTCGAACGACGAGTCACTGGTGTCGATGCCGTCGAACATATGCAGTAGACGCGTGAGGTCGGTGACGAACTTCCCCGCCAGCTTGGAGGCGTCGGTGACGTTGAGCTCGTCCTCTTCGTCGTCCTTCACCTTCGGACCGGCGACTGCCTTGCCGATGGCCCTTGCGAGACCGATGTAGTCGACGACCCGCCCGAAGTCCTTGCGCTGACCGGTGACATGGTTCTTCCACGGACGGTTGGGCCGTGTGATCGTCTGAAACAGGTTCGTGTCCTTGGCGGGCTTGTCGAGATACAGGACACCTTCGATGGGCGCATTGAAGCCGGTCATCCACTTCGCGGTGACGACAACGAACGTCATCGGGTCATCGACCTTCTTGAAGCGGCGCTTAAGTGCCTCCTCCTGCTCCGGAGTGAGCAGGTACTTCTTGTGCTCCTTCGGGGTCTCCTTGTTGTCGGCGACGTGCATCACAACACCGACCTCACGAAGGCGACCGTCCGGCATGACTGCAGCGCGGTGCTCCAGCTCCGCCTCGATAGCCCTGGCGTACGCAATCACAAGGCGCTGGTTGTAGGCCACGACCTGAGCCTTCTGTCCCAAAGGCGCGACAAAGGTGAGGAAGTGGTCGACGATGTCGGCACACACAGCCGCCACGCGCTCGGGGTTGGAGAGGATCGTCTCGATGTGAGAAGCCTTCCCCGACAGGAAGACCTTCTCCTCCTCGTCCAGGCCCTCCTCCGTGGCCAGCTCATCGAACGCCTCGTCCAAGGCTTCCTTGTCGAGGTTGAACCAGACAGACCGGCCTTCCACGATCACTGGCTTGGTGAACCCATCGGCGATGGATTGCTCCGGCGTGTACCGCGACATCACAAAGTCTGGGTCGTCAGGATCGCCGAACAGCTTGAACGTCGAACGGTCCTTGTCCTCGATCGCAGTACCCGTCGCACCGAAGAACTTCGCGTTCGGCACCGCCGCGCGCCACGCGTCGCCGAGCTTCCCCTCATGCGAGCGGTGCGCCTCGTCGACGAGGACCACGATGTTCGACCGGTTGTTTAGATGGCCCGCCTCAGCAAACTTGTGCACCGTCGTGATGACCACGCCCGGCTCACCGCTGCGCAGCAGAGCGTGCAGCTCGCGCCGGCTGCGGGGCACCGTCATCCGCGGCATGCCGGCAGTCTCGAACATCTCCGCCGTCTGCCGGACCAGATCCTTACGGTCGGCAATCACGATGACCGTCGGCGCGCTCCCGAACTTCTCCGTCACCGCGTCATCGCGCAGCAAACGGGCGGCGGCGAACGCCATGAGTTCGGTCTTGCCCGATCCCTGGTGATGCCAGATCAGTCCGCCAGGACGGCCGGCAAGCACCTTGGCGTGGATCGCCAGGGCCGCCTCGAACTGCGGGTAGCGAGGCAAGAACTTGATGTCGACCTCGGAGGCGTCCCGAGCGTGACGGAACATCACCAGATCCTTGAGGATCGGCAGGACCGTCTCCGGCCGCAGCAACAAGCGCGCGGCACGTTCGACACGAGCCGGTCCCGTGATGGTCTTCGGGTCGTCCTCAGTGGACCCCCATGGGGCCCAGATCTCGGAGTCGGGGTCCGGAACCGCACGGATCGGAGCCATGCGGAACTCCAGGCCCTCGGTGGCGACGTTGAAGACGTTCGTCGCGAAGAAGTTCGGGTATTCCTCTTCGTATACGTCATGAAGGTCCTTCGTGGCGTTGACCCACGAGACCTGATGTTTCACAGGCGTTTTGGTCTCGGCAACGACCAGGGGGAATCCGTTGACGTAGTAGACGACGTCGAACCGGCGCGGTTTGGTCGCACCGTTGATGGTGACCTCGTCGGCGACCGTGAAGCGGTTGTTATTGAGGTCTTTGAAGTCGATCAGCTGACGAGGCACATGCCTGCCGTCGATCGTCGTGAATGAGTGGTCGCCACGAAGCATCACGGTCAGCCGCTCGTTGGCCGCAACGAGACCATTGTGGGCATCAAGAACAGCCTGGTTGAGCTCATGCAGGACAAGATCCGCCGACTCGGGGTCGTCCCCCAGGTCCGGGTTCAGTGCGAGTAACGCTTCGCGTGCCCAATCCTCGACGATGACGTCATGCTCATCGCGCGGCAACTCCTCCCCTTGGAGGCGCTCCCAGCCGGCCTCCTCCGCCCACTCGAGCAGTGAACGCTGGATCGTGCTCGCTTCAGTCCACCCCATGTCAGGACACCTCCTCGAGTAGAGCGTCGTATGCCTCCGGGACCTCGACTTCCTGGTTTAGGAGGGAGGCCAGAAGTGCAGAGCGGAAGGCGCGGAGATTGGCTAGCTCCAGGTCCAGGCCCCCTACTGCGAACGCGACAGCATCACAGTGCTGAACGTACTTGGACTGATCCTCCAGCGACGGGATCGGCAGACGAAGAGAGCCCAAAAGGGACTTATTGATCTTCCTCATCGATGCGGTCCCACGCGCCGATGCTGTGATAATTGAGCGCACCGATGGGGAACACAACAGATGTGCCAGAAAGGCCGGCTGGCAGACCTCAGGCTTCGTCTGGATCCGCCAGATGAGGTCGGGCAAATAGGTCTGGGGTGCTACGTGTCGCGCGATGGTGACATAACCGACGCGATCGAATGAACCACTGGCTCTAGTGATAAGGAGATCTCCCTCTTTCACTAGGTGGGCGTCGGTGTAACCCGTCAGGTCGTCAAGTCGCTTTGCTTCGGAGGGTACGAAAGTGCCCAGTTGGATTGCGCTCAGTTTTAGGACGGCCGGCTCTCCAGTCTGCGGCTTTTCATCCGAGGTCTGAACGCTCTTTCCGCCTTGGAATCGGGAAACGACATTGTGCAGATCCTGTTCGGCGCCTTCGGGGTATGCATCGCGAACGATCGCCAGCAATGAGGCCGCCTTCTGCTTCTCGGCATTCAATCCGTCAATCTGCGCATCTACCGCCGCGATGACGTCGACGATTCGGCGCTGCTCCGCCACGGATGGGAGAGCAACTTCAATCGTCAAGAAATCGGTGGGTTTGACCCGCTCGCGCCTGCCTCCCATGCCGGTCGACAATTTCTGCAGTTGCTCCCAAAGTCGTTTCGTGGTCGTAAGGAGTCGGAAGTATTCGGGAAGCATTCGCTCGCCACACGTAAATGTGGGAAATTCTTGCGAAGCGTAGGATTTGCCCATATTGTTCGGAGTGACGGTGATCGCCCCTTCGAATGCCTTCAAGCGGCTGTAGACGATCTGGTTTGGCCGGATGCGATTCAACGTTTTGTATGAGGTCTCATCGCCAGCAATCGGTTCCCGGAGCAACAGGCCCCGGCCGCGGTTCAATACGCCAACGATGTTGTAGGAGGCTGTCGCAGTGATCGGGACCGCATCGACGTCCAGCGTGATGAGTTCGGCGAGTCGGACCCGCCTCCACTCACTCATTGGGCACCCCGAATACGCTCAGCTCGACGCCTGCCGCTGCGAGCCGCTCGAACATGACAGTCTCGGTGTCCATGCGATGCTGCCGGGCGTCGGCATACGCCACGATCGCGGCGCCCAGGTCGGCGGTCTCTTCTGCGGCGACCTTGATGTAACGGCCGATGTTTAGGTCGAAGCCGTTCTGCTTGATTTCCTCGAGCGGCACTAGCCGGACGTTGGCGCCGCTCTCACCTGCTGAGTCGCTACCCGTTTGGTATGCCTCGATGACAGCTCTGACGTCGTCTGCGGACATCAGGTTCTGCTTCTTGCCCTTGACAAACCGCGCCGAGCCGTCAATAAAGAGCACGTGATCCTTGCGCTCAGAAGGCTTCTGGTCGCGGAAGATCAACAGGCATGCCGGGATCTCAGTCGAGTAGAAAAGCTTGGGCGGCAGCCCGACTACGGCTTCCAGAACGTCCTTCCCGATGAGGCCCTGGCGGATCTTCGCCTCCGCGCCTCCGCGGAACAGCACGCCGTGGGGCATCACCACGCCGACGCGACCGGATCCAGGCTTCATCGACGAGACCATGTGCTGGACGAAGGCGAAGTCGCCGTTCTTCGCCGGCGGCACGCCGTAGATGGCTCGCGGATCCGAGGACCAGCGGTCCGCTCCCCAATTCGCCAGCGAGAAGGGCGGGTTAGCAATCACGGCGTCGAACTGGCGGACCGCACCGCTGAGGGCCTTGAATGCCGGAGCACGGAGGGTGTCTCCGCGCTTGATGTCGAAGTCCTCGATCTCGTGCAGGAACAGGTTCATCCGGGCGATCGAGGCCGTCGTGAGGTTGATCTCCTGGCCGTACACCCTGAGTGTGCGGTGGTCCTTGCCGGACTCGCGTAGTTGGTTGATCGTCGCGACAAGCATCCCGCCGGAGCCGCAGGACGGGTCGTAGACGGACTCGCCCGGCTCAGGCTGGAGGATCCCGACGAGCAGGTTCACGACCTCACGGGGCGTGAAGAACTCGCCGGCCTTCTTGCCCGACTCGTCAGCGAAGTTCTTCAGCAGGTACTCGTAGCCTGCACCGAGTAGGTCGTGGGAGACTGTCGAGGGGTCGAGTTTGATCTTGTTGAACGCTTGGATGAGCCCCAGCAGAGCCGACTCCGGGATGCGCTCCTGGTTGCCCCATGAGGCGTCGCCGAACACGCCAGCGAGCGAGCGGGGGTTGGCCATTTCGATTCGCTGGAAGGTCTTTGCGATCTCCGCACCGAGGTTGGTGACCTTCTCAGTAACCTCACTCCATAGCGTGCCCTTGGGTAGCTCGAACCGGTGAAAGTCGGCCTCGATCTCGTCGTCGAGGTCGTCGCCGTAGGCATCGAACGCCGCGTTGTGCTCGTGGGCCCAGGTGTCGCTGATCCACTTCCAGAACAGCATCGGAAAGACGTAGGTCTTGAAGTCAGCCGGGTCGACGGGGCCGCGGAGCGCGTTCGCGGCGTCCCACAGCCGGGACTCGAGCTCGTGCTGGGTGATCGTCACAGGGGTGAGGTCCTTCGTTGAAGACGGTGCCCCGATTATGGAGGAGGGCACTGACGTTTCGGGAGTCCGAGACAGCAAGCAGAAGCGACCTGCAGACGGCGACCTGCATCCACGTCCCCAACCGAGCGTGATCGCGAACACACTGAGACTAGATCTCTGCCTCTCCGCGTCGGTATCACAGGATGTGAGACGGACCTTCTCAGCGGAGCTGGACAGCCAAAGCTCAAGAAGGCGGCCCAGGAGCCGCAGGATGGCCTTTATCGGTGAGCCCAGGTGGGCCCTCGCCAGGCTGGCACTGCGTGAGCGGACGGAGTGAAACACGCGGGCTTGGCGGGACCGTGGATCAGGTGCAATGTCCTGGCCTGCAGGTTCATCACCAAGTGATCACGCTGGCAGCAGCCAGCGTGATCACTCTCGGGCTCGGACTATTCCTGTTCGGCCTGCTCGTCAAGCAATGCCCGAGCCAACTCTGAGAGGGTTGCACCACCGTCTACCGTCCACCGCGCAGGGCCCTGGACCGCCACAGGTGCTTCTTCCCAGCCTGCGAGCTCGTAGAGGTTGAGGACGAGGCGTGTGGGTGAGTACGCACGCCCATCGACCGCCCACACGAGGCACCGCGTTCGGTCGTTCACCCACGTGGCTTCGCCGCGTCGGGGGTCCTCGGCCAGCCATGGGGTGAGTGCGTCGATCTCGGGTTTGTTCCACAGGCGCAGGCGAACTGGCGCTCCGTTGGTGAGCCTTCCGTGGTCCACGAGGGTGGGCACGGCATTGGGGCGGCGCGGTTTGCGCTTACCCTCCTTGGCAGCCGCGTAAATGGCTGGCAGATTGGGAATGACTCCTTCCCGTGTGGCGTCGTGCAGAACCAGCTCCGCAAGTCGCTTACAGCGGCCGGCGTCAGTGAGTGTTCCACTGAGGAAGGAGGTCTGTCCGTACTCCATGTCGATGTGGTGGATCAGCCAGGACAGGACGCGACTGGTGAGGGCGGGGACCTCTCGCAGCGCCGCATCCCAGTCGTACTCCGGATCGTCGATGCGGTCCTGATCGAGAAGCTGAAAGACCAGATGAGTGACGAGTAGGTCACCTCGCTGGCTCACGTCTGCAGCGCGCTTCTGGAAGCGCTTGCGTTCTTCGTTGAGGGCGGTACCTACGGTGCGGTGCACGAGTACTGAGCGCCAAATCTGGAATGCCCCTGGACGCTCACCGAAGAGACGAGGATAGGCACCTCCGTTACCACGCTCCCAGAGAAGATCTGTGTCCCGCTTTGCGCGCACGGCGAGTTCGGTGTTGCGGTGCGCACATGCCAGGGCAATGGCTGCGTGCACCACAGAACAGCCCTCGTCTGGTGCGGGGTCGGGTTCACCGCGCTTGAACACATAAGACTTTTGGAGAGACAGCATGAAGTCCTCGCGGATCATCGCCTGAACCTCGTCCAAGGCGATGAAGTCGCGCTGCTCCACATGATTCTGTGTATTGGTTGTCTCAGTGATGCGCTGGGCCAGATCTGGCATGTTCTTGTCGACGACGATCACCTTGACCGTGACCTCGGCGTCCTCGACTGCCTCGGGGGACGCCTGTGCGGCGCGGTGAGCCGCCGCGACAGTTTGCGCGCCGTTTACGACGCTGACCCCTGACAGGTGTAGGTGTACGGGCTCGTCTGGACGGCGGCGCCCTGGCCATTCCTCTTTCAGCTGGTCGCACAGCACAGTTACGCCGTTGTTGAAGAGCCAAAAGTTCTCCGGCTCGTCCACCAGAGTGCTCAGCATGCCAGAGTTGACGCGGGTAGTACCGAGAGACTGGCGCAGGTTCTGCTCGTACAGTCGGCTTTCGTGTTCCTGGTACCACTCCGCAATATTGCTTGCCGACACGGTGCCTTGGTAGGCACTGACGGGAGTGTTCCGCCGGAGCCAGTTCGTCATCCGCGCGGTTACACGTACGGGTTCGGGAGCGAGATCCCCGCGAATCTGCCGCAGGATGTCAGCCGCGTGTACTATGCGATACTCGAGAACCGGGCCAAATCCGTTGAAGTCGTTACGAGCGTCTTCGAGAACGTTGACGGATTCCTTGCTTAGACTCCCCGTACCCATAACGGCGATTACGAGAGTCACTTTGAGTCGGGCATCGTGCATCGCAGCGTTAACACGCGCAGCGATCGGCTCTAGGCGGTCGTTGAAGCGGTCGAAGCTTCGCTGCTCAATGAGGCGGAGGCCAGCGATGAGCTTGTGCGCCGCATTGGTGTCGAGCTTGCCCTTGCCATCGTCACTCCATTTGGCTTGGACGAGCCAGACCTCTTGTGTGCCTTCCGTGACGGCCACACCGTCGATGCCTTGGTCGTCTTCACCGTCGATGACGGAGGCGCCAGCGGCCTCCTGGTCGCACCCCGTCACTTCGCGTACAGCAGCCGCTGTCAACGCGCGGGAGAGGAAGCGCTGTTCGTAGCCTCGGGGGTCGTACCCCTTGAGGTCTTCGTCATAGATGAGGCCCTGGTACTGCTGCAGAAGCGCAGTGCGGATCTGGTGGATACGGATGGGGGCTGTGGCAGCCCTGCGTTCTGACTCTTCCAAACCTGCCCCCAACGCCGTGCCTTGTTCTGCATCGCTCTGGCCACAGTCTAGGGACCGAGCGGGAGGGCCGGGTGCTGATCGGTGCCACGGCGGTCTCTGAACTCCCATACCTGACATCAGGATCAACTCTGGTTCCTCCCCAAGTGGCGAGGTGGATGCGTGAGCGATGCGTGAGCGGACAGGCCAGCATGTGCCGGTGTCGGGCGGGACCGTGGATCACGGCGCAACCTTCTGAACTGCGGGTTCATCACCCAGTGATCCACAGTGGCACCAGCCATCATGATCACTCCCGGGCTCGTAATGCGTAGGTCGCGGGTTCGAATCCCGCAGGCGGCTCAGTCGGGAAGGCCCGAGTCACGTTGGACGTGGCTCGGGCCTTCGGCGTTTTCGGGGCGGGGTGGGCGGTGGGTTTGGGGATCTTGCTGCCGGGGGAGCGGGGGTGGGGTTTGAATGGGGGCGGGGCGGGGTGCCCCGGACGGTGAGGGGATGGGGGGAATGGGGATGGAGCGCAGCAGTCTCTGGGTGCGGCGGTTCCAGCCGGCGCCGGAGGCCGGGTCGCAGCTGGTGTGCCTGCCGCACGCGGGTGGGTCGGCGGGGTACTTCCTGTCGGTGGCGCGGGCGATGCCGGCTTCGGTGGACGTGCTCGCGGTGCAGTATCCGGGCCGTCAGGACCGGGCGGGGGAGGCGTGCGTCGAGGACGTGCACGAGCTCGCCGACCTGGTGGTGGAGGAGCTGAGGCCTTGGGCGGACCGGCCGTTCACGCTGTTCGGGCACAGCCTGGGGGCGTCGCTGGCGTTCGAGGTGGCGGTGCGGATGGAGCGTGAGGGCATGGGGCTGCTGGGGGTGGTGGCCTCCGGGAGACGGGCGCCGTCGCGGCCGCGTGCGGAGGAGCGGGACGTGCACCGGCTGGACGACGAGGCGCTGATCCGGGACATGGTGCGGCTGAACGGGACGGACCCGGCGCTGCTGCGGGATCCGGAGATCCTGGCGATGGTGTTGCCGTCGGTGCGCGGTGACTACAAGGCGGCCGAGACGTATCGGAGCCGGCCGGGGAGCGACTCGATCACACGGCCGATCCTGGCGCTGGTCGGGGACGTGGACCCGCAGGTGACCGAGGAGGAGGCGGCGGCCTGGGCCGGGCACACCACGGGCGGGTTCTCGCTGCGGACGTTCTCCGGTGCGCACTTCTTCCTCGACGACCACGTGACGTCGGTGATCTGGGCGATCAGCGAGTTCATCGCCGGTCAGCAGTCGGCGGTCGCATAGGGGCGGTCGTGTAGGGCGGTCGTGTAGAGGCGGCCGGGTTCGCCGGGAGCTTCGACGCCCGTCCGCCCCCTGGGGGAGGCGGACGGACTGCGGTCTGAGGCCGGCTCAGGCGGCCTGGCGGTGCTGGGGGGCCGCGCCGTTCTGTGTCGGGGCCGGCGCGGGGTCGGTGCCGGTCCGCGGGCGGGGGCGCAGGAGGACGGCCACCAGGGCGGCGCCGGCCAGGGCGGTGAGGGCCGCGGCCAGCAGGGTGTGGTCCAGCGCCGTGGCGAAGGCGGTTCGGATCAGCGCCTCCGGGGCGTCCGCCGGGATCCGGCCGGTACTCAGGGCCTGGGCGGCGGCGTCGGGGTCCGGGACGGCGGGGGCGTCGGCGAGGCCGCTGCGCAGGCCGTGGTGCAGGACCAGGCCGAACACCGCGATGCCGAGGGCCTGGCCGAGTTGGCGGAAGGTGTTGAGCGCGCCGCCGGCCATGCCGCCGCGTTCCCGGGGGACGGCGGCCATCGCGCTCGATGCCAGGACCGGGCTGACCGCGCCGACGCCGAGGCCGGCGACCGCCAGGCCAGGCAGCAGGGCGACCCAGCCGGAGGAGCCGTCCAGGGTGCACTGGAGGAGTCCGCCGACGCCGATCACGGCCAGGCCGCCGCCGAGCGGCACCGCGGCAGGGAGCGTGGACAGCCGGCGGCCGGCCACCGCGGAGACCGCGAAGGCGACGGCGCTCATCGGCAGCATGACGAGGCCGGCGGCCAGCGGGCCCTGGCCGAGCACCGACTGCAGCCAGAGCGAGGTGTAGGGGAGGCAGGAGAAGGCGGCGGCGGAGTAGAAGAGGCCGCAGAGCATGACGCCGGTGAAGGACGGGCTGCGGAACAGCGCGAGGTCCAGCAGCGGGTGCGGGCTGCGTGCCTCCACCAGGACGAAGGCGGCGAGCGAGACGACGGCGACCGCGGCCAGCGCGAGGACCGGGGCCGAGGTCCAGCCGTCGGTGCCGCCCCGGATCAGCATCAGGACCAGCGCGCCGGTGGCCGCGGTGAACGTGACGGTGCCGGGCAGGTCGATCCGGCGGGCGTCCGGGTCGCGGGACTCGGGCAGCGTGCGCAGGGCGAGCGCCACGGCGGCGACGCTGACCGGGAGGTTGACCAGGAAGATCGACCGCCAGCCCAGGTACTCGGTGAGCACGCCCCCGACCACCGGGCCGGTGGCGGCCGCGGCGCCGCTGACGGCGCCCCAGACACCGAAGGCCACGCCACGGTCGCGGCCCTGGTAGGCGAGGTTGAGCAGGGCCATCGCGGTGGCGAACATCGCCGCCCCGCCACCGGCCTGGACCACCCGGGCGGCGATCAGCACCGGACCGTTCGGCGCCAGCCCGCAGGCCAGCGAGGCGAGGGCGAAGACCACCAGCCCGGCGGTGTAGACGCGGCGGCGGCCGCGCCGGTCGGCCAGTGCGCCGAGGCCCAGCATCAGGGCGGCCAGGGCGAGGGCGTAGCCGTCCAGGACCCATTGGAGCCCGGCGAAGTCCATCTCCAGCCCGGTGCCGATGTCCGGCAGCGCCACGATCACGATGCTGACGTCGGTCAGCAGCATGAAGACCCCCAGGCTGACCGCGACCAGCGGCCACCACTTGTGCATCCCCGTACTCCTCCGTCCGATGCCCGGTCCGGACGGCCGAGGCTCCGTCACTTTGCGCTGTGGGCGGGCGGATGTGCCGCTCGGAGGAGTTGATGTGACGGAATTCGACACTGGATACCATCCTGCTGGTGGAAACCCTGACGCTGGACGAGCTGGACCGGGGACTGCTGCACGCCCTGCACGTGGACGGCCGGGCACCGTTCCGGCGGATCGCGGAGGTCCTCGGGGTGTCCGACCAGACGGTGGCCCGGCGCTACCACCGGCTGCGCGCCGACGACGGCGTGCGGGTGGTGGGGCGGACCAGTGCCCGGATGCTCGGCGAGGTCGACTGGCTGACGCGGGTCCGCTGCGTGCCGGACGCGGCGGGGGCGATCGCGGAGGCGCTGGCCCGGCGGCCGGAGACGTCCTGGGTGAGCCTGCTGTCGGGCGGCGGCGAGATCATCTGCAACACCCGCTCGCCGGCCCGGCCGGACCGGGAGGAGCTGCTGCTGGGGAAGCTGCCGAAGACGCCGCGGGTGCTCTCGGTCAGTGCGCACTACCTGCTGCGGACCTTCGTCGGCGGGACGGCGGCGTGGAGCGGGCGGACCTCGGCGCTGAGCGCCGCGCAGGTGGCCCGGCTGCGGGCCGGGGCCGGGGTGGGGGACGAGCCGGCAGGGGCGACCGCGCCGGCGCCGGTCGCCTCCGTGCCGGCCGGGCGGCCCGGGCCGGTGGTGCTCGACGGGCTGGACCGCGGGCTGCTGGCGGCGCTGGCGGTGGACGGGCGGACGCCGCTGGCCGAACTCGCCTACCGGACCGGGGGATCGGAGGCGACGGTGCGGCGCCGGCTCGCCGCGCTGACCCGGTCCGGGCTGCTCCACTTCGACGTGGACGTGCAGCCCCGGCTGCTCGGCTTCGAGGTGGAGGCGTTCTGCTGGCTGACCGTGCACCCGGGTCGGCTGACGGCCGTCGCGCAGGCGGTGGCGGACCACCCGGAGGTGGGGTTCGCCGCGGCGACCACCGGGCCGACCAACCTGGCGGCAGGCCTGGTCTGCCGGGACATCGAGGCGTTCTACGACTATCTGACGGACCGGCTGGGTGGGCTGGACGGCGTCGTCACCCTGGAGTCGGCGCCGGTGGTCCGCAGCGTGAAGCGTGCAGGTCTGCTGATCAGATGATCCGGGGAAATTCCCTCGGATTTCGCATCGAGCTCGATCAGATAGTTTGTCTACTTATTATCCGACAAGGCTTGCCCTTGTGATTCCCCCTTTAAATCCCTCGCATCCCCTCCCGGGCACCGTTAGTATCGGAATGATCGCTTTCGGTGATCGTTCGGGCCGGGCCGCGAAGGGGGTAGCCGTGAGTGGGCAGTTGCGAGCCGCGCTGCGTCATGTCGCATACCCGACCCTGCTGGTCGTCCTTGTGTCGATATCGTTCTCCGCGCTGCGCTGGCGATGGGACCTCGGACGGGTCACTCAGCTCTTCCTGCTCGGAACCATCGGCTATCTGGTGGTCCTGGAACGGCTGATCCCGTACGAAGTCGATTGGCGTCCGAACCCGGGCGAATGGGGCTGGTACGGGGTCTACTTCGTGCTGACGATGATCGGCGGGGCGCTAGCGCAGGTGCCGGTGGCCGCCGCCGTGGAGTGGCTGGCGCCGCCGCATCCGGCGTTGCCGCTCTGGGCGGAGATCCCGGCCGCCCTGCTGCTGGGATCGCTGGCCAACTACCTGATGCACCGATGGAGTCACGCCAACCCGTGGCTCTGGCGCCTGCACGGGGTGCACCACGTGCCGGGGAAGGTCAACGTCGCCAACAACGGGGTCAACCACGTCGTCGACGTGCTGGTCACCCAGGGGGCGGTCCAGCTCTCGCTCGCGTTGGCGGGTTTCTCGGCCGGGTCGGTGTTCGTGGTGGGGCTGTTCGTCGTCGCCCAGGGCTACTTCGTGCACGCCAACGTCGATGTCCGGATCGGTGTGCTCAACCACGTCCTCGCCGGTCCGGAGCAACACCGGCTGCACCACAGCGTCGACCTGGCGGAGGCCGGCCACTACGGCTCCGACCTCTCGGTCTGGGACCACGTCTTCGGCAGCTTCACCTGGCGCCCGGGCCGCCGGCCGGTCGCGGTGGGGATGCAGGACCCGTCCGACTTCCCCCGGACCGGAGAGGTGATCGCCAGTCACCTCCAAGCCTGGCGGAGGCCGGTGCGGGCCGAGGACTCCCCGGCCTGATCGGTGACCGCTCCGGTGTGCCGGCCGCCCGAAGCCGCCTGTCCGAAGTCGCCCGTCGAAGCCGTATGTCCGAAGCCCGACGTCCACAGCCTGATGTCCACAGCCTGACGCTCCCGGCCCGACCCCATCGCCGAACCGGCCCGCCTTCGGCCGGTCCCCGCCTCGGCTTCCCCGCCCCCGCCCCCTCCCGTGGCCGGTCCGGCTTCCGGCTCGCCCCGGAACCGGCGCACGGCCGCCGTCCCCATGCCCGTGCGGCCGTCCCCACGCCGGTGCCGCGCGCGCCAACGCAGCGATACAAGGACTCGACCATGACGGATGCACTCCTCGCCGCAGCGCCCGACTCCGCCGGTCCCCCCGCCCCGGCCGGCCCCGTCGACACCCCCTCGGGCACCTCCGCCCGCACCTCCGCCCGCACCGCCGGCCACGACCGCCTCGCCCCCCCGGCCGCCGAAGGTCCGGAACGGGTCGCGGTCATCGGCATCGGCTGCCGCTTCCCGGGCGGCGCCTGTGACCACCGCTCGTTCTGGCAGAACCTGGTCGACGGCAAGGACTGCATCACGCCCACCCCGCGCAGCCGGTACGACGTGGCCACTCTGGGCAGCCGGGACGCGTCCAAGCCCGGCCGGCTGGTCGGCGGCCGGGGCGGCTACATCGACGGGTTCGACGAGTTCGACCCGGCGTTCTTCGGGATCAGTGGCCGCGAGGCCGACCACATGGACCCCCAGCAGCGGAAGCTGCTGGAGGTGGCCTGGGAGGCGCTGGAGGACGGCGGGCAGAAGCCGGCCGAGCTGGCGGGCCGTGATGTCGGCGTCTACGTGGGTGCGTTCACCCTCGACTACAAGATCACCCAGTTCTCGGACCTCTCCTTCGAGACCCTGGCCGCGCACACCGCCACCGGCACGATGATGACGATGGTGTCGAACCGGATCTCGCACTGCTTCGACTTCCGCGGTCCCAGCGTCTCCGTCGACACCGCGTGCAGCTCCTCGCTGGTCGCCGTCCACCTCGCCGTCCAGAGCCTGCTGCGCGGCGAGACCGACCTCGCGCTGGCCGGCGGCACCCTGCTGCACATCGCGCCCCAGTACACCATTGCCGAGACCAAGGGCGGCTTCCTCTCCCCGGAGGGGCGCTCGCGCACCTTCGACGCCGCGGCCGACGGCTACGTCCGGGCCGAGGGCGTCGCGGTCGTCGCGCTCAAGCGGCTCTCCGAAGCGCTGCGCGACGGCGATCCGATCCACGCGGTCGTGATCGGCAGCGGGGTCAACCAGGACGGCCGGACCAACGGAATCACCGTGCCCAACCCGGACGCCCAGGTCAGCCTGATCGAGCGGGTCTGCGCCCGGGCCGGCATCGCCCCGGGGAGCCTGCAGTACGTGGAGGCGCACGGCACCTCCACCCCGGTCGGCGACCCGATCGAGGCGAACGCACTGGCCCGGGCGCTCGCCGTCGGCCGCCGCCCCGGCGACCGGTGCTACGTGGGCTCGGTCAAGACCAACATCGGGCACACCGAATCGGCCTCCGGGCTGGCCGGGCTGATCAAGACGGCGCTGGCGCTCAAGCACCGGCTGATTCCCCCGCACATCAACCTGGAGCGGCTCAACCCGGCGATCGACCCGGCCGCGCTGCCGTACGAGATCCCGCTGGAACCCACGCCCTGGCCCGCGCACCGGGGTCCGGCCCGGGCGGGCGTGAACTCCTTCGGCTTCGGCGGCACCAACGCCCACGTGCTGCTGGAGGCCGCTCCCGAGCCTGCCTCCACCGCCTCCGAGCCTGCCTCCACGGCCGTCGTCCCGCTGCCGGCCCGGGCCGTCGCGCCGCTCCGCGCCCCGACCGTGCTCCCGCTCACCGCCCGGGAGGCCGCCGCCCTGCCCGAGCTTGCCGCCGGCATCCAGGCCGAGCTGGCCGGCGTCCGCGGCGGCGCCCCCGCGCGCCTGGCCGACCTCGGCCACACCCTGGCCCACCGCCGCCAGCACCTGGATGCCCGGCTCTCCGTCGTCTACGACTCCCGGTCCTCCCTGGACGAGGCGCTCGGCGCCTATCTGCGCGGCGAGCCGCACCCCCGGGTGCTGACCGACCGGCGCCGGGAGCCCCGGCACCGCCGGACGGCCTGGGTCTTCACCGGCATGGGCCCGCAATGGTGGGGGATGGGCCGGCAGCTGTTCGCGACCGAGCCGGTCTACCGCGAAGCCGTCGAGGCCTGTGCCGAGCACCTGGCCGAGCTCACCGGGTGGTCCCTGCTGGACGAGCTGGCCGCCGACGAGGGGCGGTCGCGGATGGCTGAGACCTGGCTCGCCCAGCCCGCCAACTTCGCCGTCCAGGTGGGCCTGGCCGCGCTCTGGCGCAGCCGCGGGCTGCGCCCGGACGCCGTGGTCGGGCACTCCACCGGCGAGGTCGCCGCCTTCCACGAGGCCGGGGTCTACGACCTGGCGGACGCCGTCAAGGTGGTGGTGCACCGCAGCCGGCTCCAGCAGCGGCTGGCCGGCACCGGTGGCATGCTCGCCGTCGCCCTCTCCGAGGCCGAGGCGGTCCGCCGGCTCCGCCCGTACGGCGACGCGGTCTCGGTGGCGGCGGTCAACAGCCCGATCTCGCTCACCCTCGCGGGGGACGAGGAGGTGCTGGCGGAGCTGGCCGAAGCGCTCACCGCCGAGCAGGTCTTCGTCCGGCGGCTGGCCGTCGACGTGCCGTACCACAGCGCCCGGATGGAGCTGATCAAGGACGAGTTGCTGGAGTCGCTGGCCGAGCTCAAGGCCCGCCCCGCCCAGGTGCCGCTCTACCTGACCGCCCGTGAGGGCACCGCGCACGGCACCGAGCTGGACGCCGGGTACTGGTGGCACAACGTCCGGGACAGCGTCCGGTTCCAGCAGGCGGTGGAGCGGCTGGCCGACGACGGCCTCGGCGTCTTCCTGGAGATCGGCCCGCACCCGGTGCTGGGCCGCGCGATCCAGGAGACGGTGGCGGCCCGGACCCCGGCGCCGTCGGCCCGCGCCGCCCCGGAGCCGCCGGCGGCCCGGGCCCGGGCCCAGGCCCTGGCGCCGGCGGCCCGCCCGGCCGGGGCCGACCGCCCGGAGGTGCGGACGCTGCCCTCGATCCGCCGCCAGGAGGACGAGCGGTCCGTCTTCACCGCCTCGCTGGCCGCCCTGCACAACCTGGGCGTGGAGGTGGACTGGTCGGTGCTGCAGCCCGCCGGACGGCCCGTGCCGCTGCCGCGCTACCCGTTCCGCCGGGACCGGCACTGGGTCGAGCCGCGGTCGGTCGAGCAGGTCCGCCGGGGCCGGCTGGACCACCCGTTGCTCGGCCGCCGCCTGGCCGGCGCCGAACCGGCCTGGGAGGCCCGGCTGGACGCCGAGGCGCTGCCCTACCTGGAGGACCACCGGATCCAGGGCAGCGTGCTCTTCCCCGCCGCCGGGTACCTGGAGATGGCCGTCCAGGCCGTCCGGGCGCTGACCGGCGGCACCGACGCCGCGCTGGCCGGGATCGAGCTCCGCAAGGCGCTCTTCCTGCCCGACGACGAGAGCCGGGTCGTCCGGCTCTCGCTCTCCGCCGAGAACGGCGCCTTCACCGTCGCCACCCTCACCGATGAGGAACGCACCGTGCACGCCACCGGCAGTGTCCGGCCCGGCCAGCGAAGGCGCCGCCACGGGCACCGGCTGGACGCCGAGCGGATCCGCGCCCGCGCCGTCCGCCGGTTGGCCGGCCCGGACTGCTACACCGAGCTGGCCGCACTCGGCTACCACTACGGCCCCGCGTTCCGGGGTATCGAGGAGGTCTGGATCGGGCCCGGCGAGGCGCTGGCCGTGGTCCGGCCGACGGCCGCGGTCGCCGGGCAGGGCGGCGGCCACCACGTCCACCCGGTGCTGATGGACGCCTTCTTCCAGACCCTGCTGACGCCGCAGCTGCTGGTGGCGGCGCCAGGCGGTACCGGCATCAGACTTCCGCTGGCCATCGACGAGGTGCGGCTGGAGGCGGTCGGTGAGCGCCCGCTGCTGGTGCACGCCACCGTCACCCGCGACGCCGGCCCCGAACTCGTCGGCGACATCGCCGTCCACGACGAGCACGGCGTCCCGCTCGGCGGGATCACCGGCTTCCGGGCCGCGGACGTGGAGAAGGCCGCCGCCGCGGTCGGCCTCGCGACGATCGACGGCTGGCTCGCCGAGCCGGTCTGGACCGAGCTGCCGGACGAGCCGGACGCCCCCGACCTGCTGGCCGAACACCCCGACCACTGGATGGTGTTCGCCGACAACGGGGGCGTGGCCGACGCCCTCGCGGCCCGGATCGTCGCGCGCGGCGGCAGCTGCCAACTGGTCCGCCCGGGCCCCGACCACCGGCCGGCAGCCGACGGCAGGCCCGCGGCTGACCACCGGCCCGCAGTCGCCGGCCGGCCCGCCGACGGCCGCCCGGCCACCGTCGCGCCCGGCTCCGCCGCGGACCTCCGCCGGCTGCTGGTCGACCGGCGGGCCTCCGGCGCCCCCGACCCGGCCGCCGTCGTCCACCTCTGGAACCTCGACCGGCCGGAGCTGGAGGTGGCCGACCACGCCGCCGTGGCCGGCCACACCGGAGCGGGCGCGTACAGCCTGGTCGCACTGGCCGCGCTGCTGTCGGCCGAGTTGCCGGACGCCCGCCTGCACATCGTCACCCGCTCGGCACAGGCCACCGCCCCGGGCGAGCCGGTCGAGCCGCTCGGCGCCCCGGCCTGGGGCATCGGCCGGGTGCTGCGCCACCAGGAGCTGCCCGGCCACCTCGGCAAACTGGTCGACCTCGGCCCGGCCGCAGCGCCGGCCGGCCCGACCACCGCCCCCACCGCGTCGACCCCCGCCGCCGCCCCCACCGCGTCGACCCCCGCCGCCGCCCCCACCGCGTCGACCCCCGCCACCGCCCCCACCGCGTCGACCCCCGCCGTCCCCACCGGCCCCACCGCCGACGAGGAAGCGGTCGCCCTGCTGCGCGAGTTCGCCCGCGCCGACGAGGCCGAGATCGCGCTGCGCGCCGGCCGCCGGCTGACCGCCCGGCTGCGCCCCGCCGAGGGCCTGACCGGCCCGCTGCCCCCCAACCTGCGGCCGGACGGCAGCTACCTGGTGACCGGCGCCTTCGGCGCGCTCGGCAGGCTGCTCTGCCGCACCCTGGTCCGCCGGGGTGCCCGGCGGCTGATCCTGGTCGGCCGCAGCCCGGTGCCCCCGCGCGAACAGTGGCGCGGGCTCGACCCGGACACCCCCGCCGGGCGGGCTGTCGCGTTCCTGCGCGAGCTGGAGGCGCTCGGCGCCGAGCCGCTCCCGGCCGTGCTGGACGTCACCGACGAACGGGCGCTGGCCGACTGGCTCGCCGAGCACCGCGCGCTCGGCCGGCCGCCCGTCCGCGGCGTCTTCCACCTGGCCGGACAGGTCCGGGACACCCTGGTACCGGAGCTGGACCGCGCGGTCTTCGACGCCGTCCACGGGCCCAAGGTGCTCGGTGCCTTCGCCCTGCACCGCTGCCTCGCGGACGAACCGCTCGACCACTTCGTGCTCTTCGCCTCGATCGCCTCCCTGCTCACCACCGCCGGCCAGGCCAACTACGCCGCCGGGAACGCCTTCCTGGACGCGCTGGCGCACCACCGCCGCGCCCTCGGCCTGCCGGCGCTCAGCCTGGACTGGGGCCCGTGGGCCACCGGGATGATCGAGGAGCTCGGCCTGATCGACCACTACCGCAACAGCCGCGGCATGAGCTCGCTCGCGCCCGAGGCCGGGATGGCCGTGCTGGAGCGGGTGCTCGGCCAGGACCGGGCCCAGCTGCTGGTCGCCACCGTGGTGGACTGGCCGGTCTTCCTCTCCTGGTACCCGGCGCCGCCGCCGCTGGTCGCCGACCTCGCCGCGGCCGCCCGGGAGAACGCCCCGGCGCCGCGGCAGAGCAGCCTGCTGGAGGCGCTGCGGGCGGCCGGCGAGGAGGAGCGCCGGGCGCTGCTCACCGAGCGGTTCACCGCGCTGGCCGCGGTCGTCCTGCGGATGCCCGCCGACCGGATCCGGCCGGGCTGCGGCCTGAGCGGGCTCGGCCTGGACTCGCTGCTCGCGATGGAGCTGCGGGCCCGGCTCAACACCGAGCTCGGCACCGCGCTGCCGGTGGTGGCGCTGCTCTCCAACGCGCCGGTGGCCGAGCTGGTGGCGCAGCTGTACGAGGGCCTGGCCGAGCTGCTCGACGAGGACGGCTCCGGTGCCGGGGCGGCCGGGGCCGAGCGGTACGAGGACGAGTCGGCGTACCCGTTGACGCAGAACCAGAAGGCGCTCTGGTTCCTCAAGCAGCTCAACCCGGACGGCTTCGCGTACAACATCGGCGGCGCGGTCGAGGTCCGGGTGGAGCTGGAGCCGGAGCTGATGGCCGCGGCCTTCCGGGCGATGGTCGAGCGCCACCCGAGCCTGCGGGCCAACTTCGTGCTCGACGGCGGCCGGCCCGTGCAGCGGATCTCGCCCGCGGTCGAGCCGGACTTCGGGGTCTTCGACGTCGAGGGCCTGGAGTGGGCCGACGTCCACGACCTGATCGTGCGCGAGTACCGCCGACCGTACGACCTGGAGCGCGATCCGCTGGTGCGGTTCCGGCTGTTCCGGCGCGGGCCGGCCCGCTGGGTGATCATGAAGGCCGTCCACCACATCATCTCGGACGCGATCTCCACCTTCACCTTCATCGAGGAACTGCTCGCGGTCTACGAGGGCCTGCGGCAGGGGCGGGCGCCCGAGCTGCCCCCGGTCGGGGCCCGCTACCTGGACTTCCTCAACCGGCAGAACGCGTTCCTGGCCGGCCGCGAGGCGCCGCGGATGCTTGAGTACTGGCGCTCACACCTGCCCGCCGAGGTGCCGGTCCTGGAGCTGCCCACCGACCGGCCGCGGCCGGCGGTGCAGACGAACAACGGCGCCTCCGAGTTCTTCGTCCTGGACGAGGAGCTGAGCGCCCGGGTGCACGCGCTGGCCCGCGCGCACAACGTGACCGTCTTCATGGTGCTGCTCAGCGCCTACTACCTGCTGCTGCACGCCCATTCGGGCCAGGACGACATCATCGTGGGCAGTCCGGTGACGGGCCGGACGGACGAGGAGTTCGGCTCGGTCTACGGGTACTTCGTCAACCCGCTTCCGTTGCACGTCTCGCTGTCCGGTGCGCCGACGGTGGCCGAGCTGCTGGCACGGGTGCGCACCGCGGTGCTGGGCGGGCTGGACCACCAGGAGTACCCGTTCGTGCTGCTGGTGGAGAAGCTCGGGCTGCAGCACGACCCGAGCCGCTCGGCGGTGTTCCAGGCGATGTTCATCCTGCTGCACCACAAGGTGGCCGCCGAGAAGTACGGCTACCGCCTGGAGTACATCGAACTGCCGGAGGAGGAGGGGCAGTTCGATCTGACGCTGTCCGCCTACGAGGACGAGGCGGAGCGCCGGTTCCACTGCGTCCTCAAGTACAACACCGACCTCTTCCTCCCGGAGACGGCGGCCCGGCTGGCCGGCCACTACGTCAACCTGCTGGCGGGGCTGACCGGGGCGGCCGCCGAGCAGCCGGCCACCGGGCTGGAGCCGCTCGGCCGCGGTGAGCGGGCCGTGGTGCTCCAGCGGTGGAGCGGGGCCGACCGGCGGGTGGCGCACGAGGAGCCGGTGCACGAGCTGATCCTGCGCGCGGCCGCCGCCGCCCCGGAGGCCTGCGCGGTCGTCGCGCCGGCGGAGTCCGGTCCCGCGGCCCGGCTTGGCTACGGAGAGCTGGCGCTGCGCTCCGGCCGGGCCGCCGCCCGGCTGCGGGCGCTCGGCGCCGGGCCGGGCGCGGTGGTGGCGCTCTGCCTGGAGAAGTCGCCGGAGCTGATCACCGTGCTGCTGGCGGTGCTCTGCACCGGCGCCGCCTACCTGCCGCTCGACCCGGCCCACCCGGCCGACCGGCTGGCGTACATGGTGGAGCAGGTCGGCGCGGTGCTGCTGGTCGGCGACGACGCCGAGCGGCTCGGCGGGCTGCCGGTGCGGCTGGTCGCCGCCGGCGAGCTGCTGGACGGGACCGCCCCGACAGCGGCCGACGCCGCCCCCGCCACGGAGGCCGCTTCCGCCCCAGGCGCCGCCCTCACCCCGGACGCCGTCCTCACGCCGGACGCCTTCACCGACCGGCCGGTCGACCCGCAGTCCCCGGCCTACGTCATCCACACCTCCGGTTCGACCGGCCGCCCGAAGGCCGTCGCGGTCTCGCACGCCAACCTCGCCTCGGCCTACCAGGCCTGGCGCACCGAGTACCGGCTGGAGAGCGAGGCCCGGGTCCACCTCCAGATGGCCGGTCCGTCCTTCGACGTCTTCACCGGGGACGTGGTCCGTGCGCTCTGCTCGGGCGGCACCCTGGTGCTGGCCGGCCGGGAGCTGCTGTTCGACACCGCCCGGCTCCTCGACGTGATGCGGGCCGAGCGGGTGGACGCCGGCGAGTTCGTCCCGGCGGTGGTCCGGACGGTGGCCGGCCACTGCGAACGGTCCGGCCTGCGGCTGGACTTCATGCGGCTGTTGGTGGTCGGCTCGGACGTCTGGAAGGTGGAGGAGTACCAGCGGCTGCGCGCGCTCTGCGGCCCGCGGACCAGGCTGGTCAACTCGTACGGCCTGACCGAGGCCACCATCGACAGCGCGTACTTCGAGGGCCCGGTCGAGGGACTGGAGCCCGGCCGGATGGTTCCGATCGGGCGGCCGTTCCCGAACACCGCCTGCTACCTGCTGGACGACCAGGGCCGGCCGGTCCCGCCGGGCGTGCCGGGGGAGCTGTGGATCGGCGGCTCAGGGGTCGCGCTCGGCTACGTCGGCGACCCGGAGCAGACTGCGCGGCGGTTCGTCACTCTGCCGCTCGGCGGGGCCGACGGCACCGAGCCGGTCCGGCTCTACCGCACCGGCGACCTCGCCCGCTGGGACGCCGGGGGCGGGGTGCACCTGCTCGGCCGGGCCGACTCGCAGATCAAGGTGCGCGGCCACCGGATCGAGCTCGGCGAGATCGAGAGCCGGCTCGCCGCCTGGCCCGAGCTGGCCGAGGCGGTGGTCACCGTCCGGGCCGACCGGGGCGGCGACAACGTGCTCTGCGCCTACTGCGTCCCGGCCGCCGGGCGGACGCTGGACCGCCGGGAGCTCCGCCGCCACCTGGCCGGCTACCTGCCGACCTTCATGATCCCCACGCACATCACCGAGCTGCCCGCGCTGCCGCTCACCGCCAACGGCAAGGTGGACGTCGCCGCGCTGCCCGCGCCCCGGGCGGAGGCGGAGCCGGCCGCGGAGCCGCCGACCACCCTCTACGAGGTCCGGATGGCCGAGCACTGGCGGGCGCTGCTCGGCGTCGACGGCCTCGGCCTCCAGCACGACTTCTTCGAGTGCGGTGGCAGCTCGATCAGGCTGATCGAGCTGATCCACGGGCTGCGGACCGAGTTCAACGTCAGCGTCCCGGTCAGCCTGCTCTTCAAGGTCACCACCCTGCACGGGATGGCCCGGGCGCTGGAGCAGGTCGTCACCGGCCGGATCGAGGGCGGCCGGCCGTACCTCTGGTTCAACCGGGAGCGGCAGCAGACGCTGTTCTGCTTCCCGCCGGCCGGCGGCCACGGCCTGGTGTACCGGCAGTTCGCGGCGCACCTGCCGGAGTACCGGATGGTCGCCTTCAACTACCTCGCGGGGGACGACAAGGTCGCCCGCTACGCGGACCTGATCGAGGCCGTCCATCCGGAGGGGCCGTGCGCGCTGCTCGGCTACTCGCTCGGCGGCAACCTCGCCTTCGAGGTGGCCAAGGAGCTGGAGCGGCGCGGCCGGGCGGTGCCCAACGTGGTGATCATGGACTCGCACCGGATCCCGGAGTGCTACACCCTCCGGGACGAGCACGTGCAGGCCTTCGAGCGCGAGCTGGCCGAGCACCTGCTGCGGCACACCGGCTCGACCGCCGTCGCCCAGGAGACCCGCGAACAGGCCCGGGACTACCTGCAGTTCTGCAGCCGGACGCCCAACCTCGGGGTGATCGCGGCGCCGGTCAGCGTGATCTCCGACGACGCCACGGCCGCCCGCTACGCGGCGGGGGAGCACGGCGCCTGGCACGGCAGCTCGGCGGCCGGGACGGCGGTGTTCCAGGGCTTCGGCGCCCATGCCGAGATGCTCGACAGCGAGTACAGCGCCCGCAACGCCGGGCTGGCCCGGTCGATCCTCGCCGGGGGTGCCGCCGATGCGTCCTGAGACCGGAATCCGCGCCGGCGTCCCCGGCCCTGTGCCCGTTCCGGTCCCCGGCGGGCTCGCCCCCGGCGCAAGCTCCGCCCCCGTCCCCGGCCCCGTACGAGAGGTGGACCTCGCCGTGCTCCGGCAGCACCCGCCGCTGTCCTACCCCTTCGAGCCGGTCGGACTCGAACTCCACCCCCACTACGCCGAATTGCGGGAGCGGCCGCTGACCCGCGTCCGGCTGCCGTACGGCGACGGGGCGTGGCTGGCCACCCGCTACGAGGACGTGCGCACCGTACTGGCCGACCGGCGCTTCAGCCTGGCCGAGGCGATGGGCCGGGACCAGCCCCGGATGCGCCCGGTCGCCCGCACCGGTGCCGGTCTGTTCTCCACCGAGCCGCCCGAACACACCCGGCTGCGCTCACTGGTGGCCCGGGAGTTCAGCGCCCGCCGGGTCGAGCGGCTGCGCGACCGGGCCCGCGAGCTGGCCGACGGGCTGATCGACGCCTTCGTCGCGGCCGGCCAACCGGCCGACCTGGTCGGGGACTTCGCCGTGCCGATGCCGACCACCATCATCTGCGAGCTGCTCGGCATCCCCGCCGAGGACCACCGGATGCTCTGGGCCTGGGCCGAGACGGTGCTTTCCGCCGTCACCCCCGGTGAGGTGCTGGCCGTCGAGGGCCGGGCGTTCATCGAGTACCTGGCCGGTGTGCTGGACCTGCGCGGACGCGAGCCCGGCCCGGACCTGCTGACCGTGCTGGTCCGGGCCTGCCGCGAGGAGGGGCTGATCACCGAGGAGGAGCTGCTCTCGATCGGCTGCGACCTGCTGATCGCCGGCTTCGTCTCCACCACCAACCAGATCGGCAACTTCTTCCACCAACTCCTGGTCAATCCAGACCAGTTGCAGCAGCTGCGAAAGCAGCCCGAGCTGATCCCGAAGGCAGTCGAGGAGCTGATGCGCTACGTGCCGCTGCTCACAGGGTTCAGCCTGCCCCGGTACGCCACGGCCGATGTGGAGCTGGGCGGTGTGACCGTTCGGGCGGGCGAGGCGGTGATGATCGCCACCGCCGCGGCCAACCGCGATCCGGAGGTCTTCGAGGAGCCCGAGCGCCTCGTCCTGGACCGTCCGGGCAACCCGCACATCGGCTTCGGCCACGGCGTGCACTACTGCATCGGCGCCCACCTGGCCCGGCTGGAGCTCCAGGTGGCGATCGAGACGGTGCTGGACCGGCTGCCCGGCCTGCGGCTGGCCGTCCCCGAGAGCCGGCTGCGCTGGAAGGAGGACGCCATGGTGAACGGCCTGCAGGCGCTCCCGGTCGCCTGGTGACCACCCCGGGAGGTGCGCCCCCACGAAGGACCCACCTCCGCGACCACGCAACGGCAACGACGAGGAAGGCCAGGGAATTGGCACGGGACAAGGCGCCAGAACGCCGACGGGAATCGATGATCATCATCGGTGGCGGCCTGGGCGGGCTCTCCACCGGCTGCTACGCCCGGATGAACGGCTACCGCACCCGGATCTTCGAGATGCACGAGATCCCCGGCGGCTCCTGTACCGGCTGGGACCGCAGCGACTTCACCTTCGACTGGTGCATCAGCTGGCTGCTCGGCAACGGGCCGGGCAACGAGATGTACCAGATCTGGCTGGAGCTGGGCGCGCTCCAGGGCAAGGAGATGCGGCACTTCGACGTGTTCAACATCGTCCGGGGCCGGGACGGCCGGGAGGTCCGCTTCTACTCCGACCCGGACCGGCTGGAGTCCCACCTGCTGGGGATCTCCCCGGTCGACGCCGTCCCGATCCGGGAGTTCTGCGACGGCATCCGGACCTTCCAGAAGGCGCTGGCGGTCTACCCGTTCCTCAAGCCGGTCGGGCTGATGCGCCGGTCCGAGCGCTGGCGGATGCTCGCCTCGTTCCTCCCCTACTTCGGCACCATCCGCAGGTCGATCAGTGTGCTGATGACCGACTACGCGCTCCGGTTCCGCGACCCGCTGCTGCGCGAGGCGTTCAACTTCATCCTCTACGAGAAGCACCCGGCCTTCCCGGTGCTGCCGTTCTACTTCCAGCTCGCCTCGCACGCCAACCGGGCCGCCGGGGTGCCGGAGGGCGGTTCGCTGGCGCTGGCCCGCTCGATCGAGCAGCGCTACCTCGGGCTCGGCGGCGAGGTGACGTACAACGCCAGGGTCGAGGAGATCCTGGTCGAGGACGACCGGGCGGTGGGCGTCCGGCTGAGCGACGGCCGCGAGTTCCGCGCCGACGTCGTGGTCTCCGCCGCCGACGGCCACACCACGGTGATGAAGCTGCTCAAGGGCCGCTACCTCAACGACACCTACCGGCGGCTCTACACCTCGCTGATCGACGAGCCGGGCCAGCTCTCGCCAGGCTACGTCGCGCTCTTCCTCGGTCTGCGCCGGCCGTTCCCGACGGGCGACCCGTGCACCACCTACCTGCTCTCCGAGCGGGAGACCGCCGGTCTGACCGGCATCCGCTGCCCCAGCATGAACGTGCAGTTCCGGACCCGGCACTACCCGGAGCTGGCACCCCGGGACTCCACCGTGGTCTTCGCCACCTACTTCTCGGACATCGCCCCCTGGCGGGCGCTGCACCAGGGCCCGGAGCAGTTCTCGCGGGTACGGCGCGGCGAGGAGCTGCACACCCTGCCGGTCAAGCACGGCCGGGAGTACACGGAGGCCAAGCGCCGGGTCCGCAACGGGATCGTCGCCTTCCTGGAGGAGCGGTTCCCCGGCTTCGCCGGGGCGGTGGCCGTCGCGGACGTCTCCACCCCGCTCACCCAGGTCCGCTACACCGGCGTCCACGACGGCACGTTCCCGGGCTGGAACCCGTTCGTCGAGGGCGCCGAGACGATGGAGAAGGAGATCAAGCGGCACGGCCCGGTCCTGCCCGGGCTGTCCAACTTCTACCTCTCCGGGGTCTGGGCCACCATCGGCGGCCTGATCCGGGCCGCCGCGGCCGGCCGGCACGTGATGCACTTCGTCTGCCGGGACGACGGGCTGGAGTTCACCGCCTCGGTCGACCTCGGCTCGCCGCCGCCGACCCATCTGATCCTCCCGGTCGACCCGCCGGCGCAACCGGCCGAGCTCGTCGAGGAGAACCCGTCCACCAGCACCGTTTCGACAGGGGCCCTGGCATGAAGATCGAGAAGTGGGTGGTCCGCGAGCACCTCGACGGGGTGCCGGACGTCAACCGGATCTACCGGAAGGTCGTCGAGGACGTCGAGGTCCGGCTCCGCCCGGACGAGATGCTCTTCCGCACCCGGTACGTCTCGGTGGACCCCTACCAGAACGGGCTGGCGCTGGAGACGCCGATCGGCGACCACATGGGAGCCGACTCGGTCATGGAGGTGGTGGAGGCCGGGCCGGAGGCCGCCTTCGGGGTCGGCGAGCTGGTCCAGGGCTTCGGCGGCTGGCGCAGCCACGTCGTCCACAACGGGGCCGAGGAGCTGTGGCGGACCGGCGCCTTCCCGATGGTCTTCCCCGCCTACCGGCGGCTCGACCCGGCCGACTACGACGAGCGGCTGCCGCTCTCCACGGCGCTCGGCATCATGGGCGCGCCGGGGATGACGGCCTGGGGCACGATGACCAGGTTCCTGGAGGTCCGCTCCGGGGACACGGTGGTGATCAGCGGTGCCTCCGGCTCGATCGGCACCCTGGTGGCCCAGCTGGCCCGGCTCGCGGGCGCCGGCCGGGTGGTCGGCACCACCGCCTCGCCCGGCAAGGCCGAGTACCTGCGGGAGCTGGGCTTCGACGAGGTGGTGCTGTACGACCAGGCGGACGACGCGGAGACGGTCCGCCGGGAGCTGCTCGCCGCGGCCCCCGACGGGGTCGACCGCTACTTCGACAACCTCGGCGGGACGGTCACCGACGCGGTGTTCACCATGCTCAACGTGGACAGCCGGGTGGCGGTCTGCTGGCAGTGGGCGACCACCGTGAACGGCGAGCTCACCGGGCCCCGGCTGCTGCCGTACATCATGTTCCCGCGCACCACCGTCCGCGGGATCTTCGCCCAGGAGTGGTTCACCGGACCGCTGCTGGCCGAGATGCACCGGGACCTCGGCGGCCTGGTCCGCGAGGGCCGGATCCGCTACCACCAGACCGTGCACAAGGGCTTCGACGAGATCCCGAAGGCCTACCGGAGCCTCTACCTGGACCGCGAGGCCAACCGGGGCAAGGTGCTGGTCGAGGTGTGAGCGGTCCGAGCGGCGAACGGCCGGTGGGAGGGGGCCCGGAGCCTCCCTCCCACCGGCCGGCCGGTCGTTGCCGGTCACCCGCCGTCGGTCACACCTCGTAGGCCGACCCGGCGCCGGTCACCCGCCGCCGGTCACTCGTCGTCGAAGTCCGGACCGCCGTCGACGTCCCCGTCCGGGGTGCCGCTGATCGCGTAGCCCTGGCGGCGCGCCTCGTAGCAGGCCACCGTCGCGGCGGCCGAGACGTTCAGCGAGCCGACCCGGCCCAGCTGCGGGACGAACACCACCTGGTCGCAGAGGCTCAGCGCCTCCGGCGTGATGCCGCGGTCCTCGTGGCCCAGCACGAAGGCGACCGCCGGGGTCAGCTGGGCGGCGAACATCGGCACCGCCTCGTCCGCCAGCTCCAGGCCGACCACCTTGAAGGCGTCCGCCTTGGCGGCGGCCACCGCCTCGCCGACGGTCGGGAAGTGCTCGACCTTGAGGTACTTGTCGGTGCCCATCGCGGCCTTCTGCGCGCCGGACGAGCGCACCGACGGAGTGTCGCCGGTGAGGTAGAGCTTCTCGGCGCCCATCGCGGCGGCGGTCCGGACGACCGAGCCGACGTTGAACGGCGACTGCAGGTTCTCCAGGATCAGCGCGAGCCGGAACTCGTTGCTGCGCCGCCACGAGCGGTGCAGCCGCTTCAGTTCGGTCCCGCGGAGCTGCTTCACGTCGTCGTACCTCGTCCACTCTCGGGGCCCTCACCCTCCGGGCGGGGCCGCGCTTCCAGAATCCGGAACCCGTTGACCGACGTGACCCGGGTGGTCGGGTAGCCCTGCTCGTTCAGCCACTTCTGCAACGAGTCCGAGCCCAGGTTCTTCTGCACCACCAGGAACGCCGAGCCGTCCGGCGTGAGCCGGCCGAGCCACTGGTGCAGCAGCCGGCGCAGGGCGGCCTTGCCGATCCGGATCGGCGGGTTGGAGTAGATCGCCGCGAACCGCTGGTCCGCCGGGACGTCCTCCGGCAGCGCCGCCTGCACGTTGCCCAGCCCGAGCCCCTTCGCGTTGAGCCGGACCAGCTCCAGCGCGCGGGTGTTGACGTCCACCGCCCAGACCGGCAGCCGCTTGCGGCGGGTCGCCCAGGTCAGCGCGATCGGGCCGTAGCCGCAGCCGACGTCCAGGATCGGGCCGCGGACCCGCGGCGGCGGCGCGTGCTCCAGCAGGATCCGGGTGCCCGGGTCGAGCCGGCTGCGGGAGAACACCCCGCTGTCGGTGGTCAGTTCCAGGGTGAGGTCCGGGAGGGTCACCGTGATCGGGCGGCGGTCGCTCTCGACCTCGGGTGCACCGGTGAAGTAGTGCGAGCCGGACATGATTTCCCCGTCGTTCGTAAGGGCCTCGGGGCCACCGGGTGGGTGTGGGTAAGCCCTGCTGGTACGGCACTGATCGTACCCCCGGGCGGCCGGGACCCCGGATTCCGTCCGGCCGGGCGGCGGCCGCCGGGCGGGCCCGGCAACACGCCGGGCGGCCGTCGGCGCATCGCGCCCGGGCGGCGGTCGGCGGATACTTCCAGTACCCGGGGCGGGCCCGTGGGAGCCTCCGAGCAGCAAGGACGGATGCCATGCCGCAGAATCACGAGGACTACCTGGACGAGGTCGCCGAGGTGGTGGAGCCGGACGAGGAGCCCGAGGAGGGCGACGAGTACGACGAGCTGGCCGAGCGCCGCGCGCTCGGGGCGGACCCGGCCACCGAGGTCGCCGACGTCGCCGAGCAGAGCCGGATCGTCCAGCTCGACGAGGACGAGTACCGCGAGTAGTCGCAGGGGGCTTTGGGTTCCGCCGCCGCCGCGAGCGGACGCGGCAGCCGTCCCTCGGCGTGGCGGCCGCCCGCCGCCCTCGCTACAGCGCGCCGCGCCGCTGCAGCCAGGCGAAGGCCGCCCACCCCGGCAGCACCGGCAGGACCAGGGTCAGCAGGCGGTAGAGCGCCACGGCGGCCAGTGCGCCGCCCTCCTCCATCGACGCGGAGTGCTCCAGCAGCGTCACCAGCGCGCTGTCCACCGCGCCGGCCCCGCCCGGGGTCGGCGCCGCGTTGCCGACCGCGTTGCCGATCAGGAAGACCACCGCGACCGCGGCGAAGGCCGGCTCCCGCCCGACCGCCCGGGCACAGCAGTACAGACAGGCGACCAGGCAGAGCGAGACCAGCAGCTGACCGGCCACGCCGACCGCCAGCCGCCCCGGACTGCGCAGCAGCTCCACCAGGCGGGGCAGCACCTCGGAGGTGAGCGGCCGCAGCCGGGCGGCCAGCCAGCGGCGGGCCGGCGGCACCGCGGACACCAGGGCCAGCAGCACGCCCGCCCCGACCAGCCCGCCCACCACGGCGGGCAGCGCGTCCAGCTCCGAGCCGCCGGGCTCCATGCCCATCAGGTAGACGAACGCGCCCAGCTGCAGCAGGTGCAGCACCAGCCCGAAGAGCTGGCCGACACCGACGGTCGACAGCGCCTGGGCGGTCGGGATGCCGGCCCGCTGCAGGAACCGGGTGTTCAGGGCCACCCCGCCGACGCCGCCGGGCGACACCAGCTTCACGAAGGAGCCGGCGACCTGCGCGTACACCGCGTTGCGGAAGTCCAGCCGCTCGGGGACGAAGCCGACGAAGCCCATCGCGGCCGTGACGTGGCTGGTGGCGGCGGCCAGCAGGGCCAGCACCAGCCAGAGCGGGTCGGCGTCGGCGACGGCGGCGATCGGGTTCTGCTCGGTCGCGAACAGCTGTGGCAGCAGCAGCCAGCCGGCCACCACACCGCCGCCGACGGCGAGCAGTGTCCGCGGCCGCAGCCGCTCCACCTTGACCGCCCGGACCGGCGCCTGCGGCTGCGTGCGCAGGACCTCGGCACGGATGGCGTCCAGCAGCTCCACCGGCGGCGCCGCAGGGGTGGTTGCCGGTTGCGGCTGCTCCGCCGCGGCGGCCCGGGCGGCCGCGGCCGCCCGCCGGAGCTCCCGCCGGGTGGTGCCGGCGAGCGCGATCGGCTGGAGCAGCGGGAGGGCGGCGGCGACCGTGTCCGCACCGAGGACCGCGACGGCCGTGCGCACCGCGCGCTCGGCCCCGGTGCGCAGGGCGAAGGTGGCGAGCAGCTGGGCGGTGTCGCAGCGCAGCACCAGGTCGCTCGCGGCGATGTCGCCGTCGGCGAGGTCCACCAGGTGCACCGCGCCGGCGTCGTCCACCAGCAGTGCGGAGGGGACCAGTGCCCGGTGCGAGATCTCCCGCCGGTGCAGCAGCGCGAGCTGGGACCACGCGTCGGTGAGCAGCGCGTCGGTCAGCTCCTCGTCGGCCAGCCGGTCGAGGGTGCGGCCGGGCAGGTACTCGTAGGCGACCAGCGCGGTGTCGCGGCCGAGCTCCGCGGTGGCGGCGATCCGGCGGGTGCGGACGCCGGCCGCGACGGCCGCGTACGAGACCAGCGCCTCGTGCTCCAGCCCGGTGCGCAGCGAGCGCAGCGCCCGGGGGTGCGGGGCGGTGCGCAGCCGCATCCGGCGCCAGGCGCGCTGGACCAGGGCGGCGGTGACGGCCTGCCGGTCGAGCAGCTGGACGTCGAGGTCGGGGCGGCCGGCCTCCTGGGTGACCAGGTAGCGGTCCGGGCCGGCCGGGAGGGCGGCGACCGGGCGCAGCCCGGCCTCGCGCAGGCTGCGCAGGAGCTGCGCCGGCCGGGGGCGCGGGTCGGGGGTGCCGACGGCGTAGCTGGTGCCGTGCGCGGCGGTCCAGCCGATCAGCAGTCCGAGCAGCAGGGCGGTGGGGGTGGCGTACCCGGCGGCCAGGCCGGCGAGGGCGGAGGCTGCGAGGGTGAGCCGGGGGAGCCGGCGCTCGCGGGCGCCGGAGGCGGCCAGGAAGGCGAGCACCGGGGCGAGGTAGCCGTAGACCGGTTCGGTGTGCGCCAGGCCTCCGCCGGGCAGCCGTTGGGTGAGCGCGGCGACCAGGGTCGGGGAGGCGGCCTCGTCCACCCAGAGGTCGAGCGCGAGCGAGATCCCGTAGGCGAGGACGGCGGCCAGCAGACCGTCGGAGAGGTGCTGGAGGGTGCGCCGGCGGTCGGCCGGGGCCGAGGTCAGCCGGCGGGCCGCCGAGTAGGCGGGGACCAGCAGCAGGGCGGCGGTGGTCAGGCCTCCGGCGAGCCCGGCCAGGGTGCGCGGCACCAGTTCGGCGGCCTGCGCGACGTCGCTGGCGATGCCGGAGGTGGTGGCCCGGGCGTAGTCGGCGAGCAGCAGGGTCAGGGTGATCGCGGCGACGCCGGCCAGCAGTCGGATCAGCGCCACCGGCTGGCGGAACCGGCCGGTGTCGGCCGGGCCGGGCGCCGCGTCGCCGCCGGGCCCGCCCGGTCCGGGTATGCCGCCGGACCGGGCACCGCCCGTGTCGCTGTCCACTCTCCCCGTCACGATCGCCACGGTTGGCATGCTCCCATGGCCCGGCCCGGGCGCGGCGGAGAACCCTTGACCCGGGCGGTCCGGGGTGGTCCCGCCGGTCGGGTGGCCCGGGCGGTCCCGGAGCTCCCGGTGGTCGGGCGTACCGGTCGGCCCGGGCGTACCGGGCGTACCGGGCGGGCGCCCCGGCCTGCCGGGCCGCCGGATGGGTCACGCCTGCCGGGTGGGCAGGGCGACCAGGTGGCGGAGGTTGACGTGCCGGGGCCGGGTGACGGTGTAGCTGATCAGGTCGGCGATGTCCTCGGAGGTCAGGGCCGGGATCGCGGCGAACATCCCGCCGAGCTGCTCGCGCAGTACCGGGTTGTCGATGTGCCCGCCGAGCTCGGTGTCGGTCAGCCCGGGCTCGATCGCGCTGACCCGGACGTCGCGCGGCCCGAACTCGGTGCGGAGCGCGGTGGAGAGCTGGGTCAGCGCGGCCTTGGTGGCGCCGTAGACGGCGTAGTCGGGGAAGGCGACGTGCGAGGCGATCGAGGAGACGTTGACCAGGTCGGCCGGGCGGCCCTCGGCGGCGGCCTCGGTGAGGTCGGCGGCGAAGGCGCGGACGATCCGCAGCGCACCGGTGAGGTTGGTGTCGATCATGCGGGTCCACTCGTCGATCCGGCCGTCGGCGACGGGGTTGGGCAGCATCACGCCGGCGTTGTTGACCACCAGGTCGACCGGGCCGAACGCGTCGTGGACGGCCTTCACGGCGGCGTCCACCGAGGCCTGGTCGGTGATGTCGGCGGTGACGGCGAGCGCCCGGCCGCCGGCGGCGCCGATCTCGGCGGCCAGCGCGTCCAGCCGCTCGGTGCGGCGGGCCAGCAGCGCGACATGGGCCCCGGCGGCGCCGAGCAGGCGGGCGGTGGCCTCGCCCATGCCGCTGGCGGCTCCGGTGACGACGGCGGTGCGGGTGGCGAGGGCGGGGTAGCTCATCGGGTGCTCCTGCTCGGGTGCTGCCGGCGCTCGGGGAAGCCGGGCGGTTCGGCCGGTGCGGACCGCCCCGGGGCGGTCCGGCCGGGCCGCGGCGGCCTGGCCGGACTCACTCTGCCGGCGCCGCGACCGGCCACCCAGGGCTGCGTCCGACCCGGGACGGCGCAACCCGGGAAGGGCCATCCTGGGAACGCCGTTACCACCCTCGCCCGGGCCGTCCCGGTCTACGCTGCCGGGCATGGAGAACACCGTGGGGGACTTCCTCCGTTCGCGTCGGTCCCGGATCCAGCCCGAGGAGGTCGGCCTGCCCGCGCACGGCCGCCGCCGGGTGCAGGGGCTGCGCCGCGAGGAGGTCGCCCAGCTCGCCGGGGTCAGCGTCGACTACTACGTCCGGCTGGAGCAGGGCCGCGGCGGCAGCGCCTCCGACGCGGTGCTGGACGCGGTGGCCCGGGTGCTGCGGCTGGACGAGGTGGAGGCCGCGCACCTGCGCGCGCTGGCCCGTCCGCCGCGCCGGGCCGACGGCGGACCCGGCCGCCGTCAGGTGCGCGACGGCACCCGCCTGCTGCTGGACCTGATGCCCGGCGTGCCGGCCTTCGTCCTCGGCCGGCGGATGGACGTGCTCGCCTGGAACGCCCTCGGCGACGCCGTGAACGGCTTCTCCGCGCGCCCGGCCGGCGAGGTCAACGCAGCCCGCCACACCTTCCTCGACCCGGCCGCCCGGGAGTTCTACCCGCAGTGGGAGGCGGTGGCGGCCGAGACCGTGTCCTACCTGCGGCTGGATGCCGGGCGGTACCCGGAGGACCCGAAGCTGGCCGCGCTGGTGGGCGAACTCTCGGTGCGCAGCGAGGAGTTCCGCCGGCTCTGGGCGGACCACCAGGTGCGGGAGAAGACCCACGGGACCAAGCTGATCCACCATCCGCTGGTGGGCGAGCTCGACTTCGGCTACGAGACGCTGGCCGTCAACGGGGCGGCCGACCAGCTGTTGGTCGCGTACACCGCGCCGGCGGGGTCGCCCACGGCGGAGCGGCTCGCCCTGCTGGCGAGCTGGCGCGCCGACGGCGGGCAGGCCGTCGGTACGCGGGTCGTCGGTACGCAGGACGGAGCGGCGAGGGCCGGAGCGGCGCGGGCCGGAGCGGCTCGGACCGAAGGGGCGGGGGCCCCGGGCGGGCCCGCGGCGGACTGACCGGCAGGGCGTGTCTTGGACCCGCGGGCCGGGGCGCCGTCACTACCCTGCGTCCATGAGCGCCTGCGAAGACCTCACCGCGGCACCCCTGGACATCGAACCCCTCCCGCCGGTCGACGGTTGCGCCGACTGCCTGGCCCAGGGGCGCCGGGACTGGGTGCACCTGCGCATCTGCCTGGACTGCGGCCACATCGGCTGCTGCGAGTTCTCGCCGCAGCGGCACGCCATCGCGCACTTCCACAACAGCTCCCACCCGGTGGTCCGCTCCTACGAGCCGGGGGAGGACTGGCGCTGGTGCTACGTGCACGAGGTCATGGGCTGAGCCGCACCGGACGGGCCCTGCCGCCCGAGCCGCCGGAGGCCGAGGTGTCGACGGACGAGCCGCCGGCGGCCGAGGAGGGGCGGCCCGGGCAGGGCGGGAGGTCAGGCCGACCGGGTGGGCGAGCTCAGGTGTAACCCGGCTAAAATCCGGACATAACGCCCGTGCGGCCCTCCCGGTCGGCGCATGTCCGGCCGGTGACCGCCGAAGGGAGGCCCACGATGGCCAAGTCGATGCCGAGCAGCAGCACCAAGCTCCGCCGGGGCACCCAGGACCTGCTGGAACGGCGGGGCATGGCGACGAGCCCGAGACCGCTCCCGCCGCGGCTGCGGACCGACGCCCCGTCCTCCGCCGGTGCGTCCTCGGGCGGATCCTCCTTCCGCCACGGCGGGCGCGACGTCGAGGTGGCGGCCATGCACTCCGCTCCGGCGATGCACGCCGAGCTCAAGGGCCACCGCCACCGCGGTGCGGAGAAGCACTCCGCGCATTAGGTCCTGCCCAGATACTGCCCCCGGCGGCCCGGCGGCCCGGCGGCCCGGCGGCCCGGCGGCCCGGCGGCCCGGTCGGACGGGGCCCGGGCGGCGGACCCGCACCCCAGGGGCGGGAGTCGAGCACCGGCTCCCGCCCCTGACGCATGCTCGGCGACCGGCCCCGGGCCGTCTCGGGGTCGGCTGGGGGACGGGTGGGGGACCGTCCCGGATGGCCGCTGCGCCCGGCTCCCACAGACTCGTTCCCGGAAGCGATCACCGCCCGTCGGACGAGCCCGAGTTGGAGCCCCAGTCGATGAACACCCCGCAGCGTGAAAGCCGTTGGACCACCCTCGCGATCTCCGGTGCGCTGGTCGCGGCCGTCGCGGCCGGTGCCGCGACGCCCGCCCTGGCGGCGGACCGGCCCGCGGACACGGCGGCCGTCGCCGCCGCCCGCCCGGCCGCGCCGGTGGACCGGGCGGCCCTCTCGCGGGCCCTCGCCGACCTGCCGGCCGGCATCACCGGCGCGCTGGTCCGGGTCGACGGTCCCGGCAGCCGGTGGTCGGGCGCGGCGGGCGGCGTCCCGGCGGACGCGCGGTTCCGGATCGGCAGCATCTCCAAGGTGTTCACCGCCACCGTGGTGCTCCAGCTCGCCGCCGAGCGGCGGCTCGACCTGGACGGCACCGTCCAGCAGTACCTGCCCGGCCTGCTCCCGGCGGCGTACCCGCCGGTCACCGTCGGCCAGTTGCTCGACCACACCAGCGGCCTGCCCGGTGGCGGCGGGCTGACCTCCGGGGACGGAACCGAGCGGTGGTTCGCCGAGCACAAGGCGGACTCCTGGACCCCGCAGCAGGTGGTGGCGGACGCCGTCCGGCAGCCGATGGGCTTCGCGCCGGGCACTGCGCAGCAGTACAACGGCATCAACACCCTCGTCGCGGGGATGCTGGTCGAGAAGGCGACCGGCCGCTCCTTCGCCCAGGAGGTGCAGGCCCGGATCACCCGCCCGCTCGGCCTGCGGGACACCTTCGTCCCGGCGCGCGACGACCTCGCCGTTCCCGGCCCGCACGCCACCGCCTTCCTCGACGTACCCGGCCCGGACGGCGGCCGGGTGGACGTCACCGAGCAGAGCCCCTGGCCCTGGGCGGAGGGCGGCATGATCTCCTCCGCCGCCGACCTGGACCGGTTCATGACCGCGCTGCTGCGCGGCCGGCTGCTGCCGCCGGCCCAGCAGGCGGAGCTCTTCCGCGTCCCGGACGTGCCCAACAACCGGAACAAGAACTGCGAGGTCGGCCCGACGGCCGGCCACGCCTGCTTCAGCAAGGGCCTGATGAGCGCCACCCTGCCCAACGGCACCGTGGTCTGGGGCAAGACCGGCTCCCGGCCCGGCTACTACAGCGGCGTCTTCGCCACCAAGGACCTCAGTCGCAAGGTGGTCCTGACGCTCAACCCGACCGGCCTGAACGGCGCCGAGTTCCCGAAGGTCTGGGAGATCGTGACCGCCTCCTTCGGCTCCGGCCAGGTGTACGAGGCCAAGTAGCGGCAGGTCGGGTGGGCGGGGTGAAGCAGTCGCAGACCGGGTGTCGGTCCCCTGCGGTACGGTCGGTCCGATCGTTGGCGGTGGGTGGACACGGGGGCGCGTGATGGCCGATCTGATGACCGGGACGGAGGAGCCGCTGGAGCTCCGGCTGGAGCGGTACCGGACGGAACTGACCGGCTACTGCTACCGGATGCTCGGCTCGGTCTTCGAGGCGGAGGACGCGGTCCAGGAGACGATGGTCCGCGCGTGGCGCGGCCACCAGGGCTTCGAGGGGCGGGCCGCGCTGCGCTCCTGGCTCTACCGGATCGCGACCAACGTCTGCCTGGACGCGCTGAACGGCCGCAACAACCGGGCCCGTCCGATGGACCTGGCCGGCCCGTCCACCGTGGCCACCGCGAGCGGGGCCCAGCTGTCCGAGGTGTTCTGGATCGGGCCCGCGCCGGACGGCCGGGTCCTGCCCGAGACGGGGGACCCGGCCGAGGTGGCCGCCCAGCGGGAGTCGGTGCGGTTGGCCTTCGTCTCCGTCCTGCAGCGGCTGGCGCCCCGGCAGCGGGCGGTGCTGATCCTGCGCGAGGTGCTCGGCTGGAAGGCCGCCGAGGTCGCCGAGCTGCTGGGCGTCACCGTGGCCTCGGTCAACAGTGCGCTGCAGCGGGCCCGCGCGGTGCTCGCCGCGGACGCCACGGCCTCCCGCCCGGCGCCCGCGCTGGACGACGACCACCGGGCACTGCTGGCCCGCTACGTCACGGCCTTCGAGGCGTACGACATGGACGGTCTCGCGGCCCTGCTGCACGAGGACGTCACGCTCAACATGCCGCCGTACGAGATGTGGCTGCAGGGGCGGGGCGAGATCCGCGAGTGGATGCTCGGCCCGGGCTGTGGCTGCCGGGGTTCGCGGCTGGTGCCGGTGGACGCCAACGGAAGCCCGGCCTTCGGGCAGTACCGGCCGAGCCCGGACGGCGGCCACGAGCCGTGGGCGCTCATCGTGCTGGAGGTGTCAGCGGGGCGGATCACCGGGCTCACCAACTTCCTCGACACCGATACGGTCTTCCCGCTCTTCGGGCTGCCGCCCCGGCTGGACGCCTAGGCCGGGGCCCGCGCAGACCGGGCCGACCTCGCCGAGCGGGCCGGACGGGGGCGGGTCGAACGGGGGCGGTTCGGACCGACGCGGGTCGTCCGTCGCGCCGGGCGGGTCGTCGTCAGGCTCCACCGGCAGCACTCCGGCGAGGCCGGCGAACGCGAGCAGCTCCCGCAGCGGGCCGCTCGCGTTCCTCAGGACCACCCGGACGCCGTGCCGGGCGGCGGCGAGCCGGAGCCGGGCGAGCGCGTCGACGACGGCCAGGTCGGCGGCGCCCGGGCCGGCGGCGGGCAGGGCGTCGAGGTCGCAGGTCAGCCGCGGTTCACGCACCGGGTCCGGGGCGCGGGGAGGTGTCCGGGCGGGTGCCGGATCCGGTGCGGGGGGTGTCGTTCGGTAGGTGTCCACAGAGGTCAGACCGGCGCGGTGGGCGCGGCTCATCGGCCCGGCGGGAGATTCGCTGAAGAATTCTCCCGGGGAGCGATGAGTTCCGGCCGCGCCCCCGGTCCAACCCTGTGAGAGCGACACACCGAACCGCGAGCACGAGGAACACCCCATGACCGAGAACCTTGGCGAGCTGACCATCACCCGCGAGCTGCCCGGCACCGCGGCCGCCGCCTTCCGGGCCTACCTCGACCCGGAGCAGTTCGTCCGCTTCTGGGGCCCGGCCGGCATCCACGTCCCGCTGGACACCGTGACGATCGAGCCGCGGGTCGGCGGGCGCTACGACAGCACGATGGTCGTCGACGCCACCGGCGACCGGTACCCGATGAAGGCCGAGATCGTCGAGCTCCGCGAGGGCGAGCTGCTGGCCGTCGTCGAGGCGAGTGCCGGGATGCGCTCCACGCTGACCTTCCGGGACCTCGGCGACGACCGCGCCGAGGTGGTCCTGCACCAGACCGACGTGCCGGACCGGTACAACGGCCCGGACGCCGTGGCCGGCCTCAACTCCAGCTTCGACCGCCTGGTCGAGCACCTGGCCGGCCGGGGCTGATCCGTGGCGTTCGGGGGTGCGCAACGGCTGTGTTCGAGTCGGGCGCACCCCCGGGCCGCGGAGGCGTGGAGGCGGGAGTCCGTGGAGGCGTGGAGAAGTCCGCGGAAATAGTAGCCATGGCAACAGTAGCCATGTACTGTATCTGTCATGAGCGAGAACGTGATTCCGCAGAAGGGCCCGACGCCGGGCTTCCTGGTCTGGCGGCTGTCGACGCGGTGGCGCACCGCCGTCGACCGGGCGCTGGCGCCGCTGGGGCTGACCCACGCGCAGTACACGCTGCTCGGCTCCCTGCACGGGATGCACCGGTCCGGGCAGCGGCCGAGCCAGCGCCAACTGGCCGACCACACCGGGCTGGAAGCGCTCTACGTGTCCAAGATCGCCCGGTCGCTGGAGGCTTCCGGCCTGATCGAGCGGACTCCGGACCCGGCCGACACCCGGGCGGTCCGGCTCTCGCTCACCACCGAGGGGGAGCAGGCCGCCCGCCGCGCGGTCGCCACCGTCCAGCTGCTGCTCGACCGGCTGCTCGCGCCGCTGGGCGGCCTGGGCGGGGAGCGGACCGCGGCGTTCGCGGCCGAGCTGACCGCACTGCTCGACGTCCCGCTGGACGTCGCGCTCGACATCCCGCTCGACGACCGGCTCGGCTGACCCGTCCCGCCGGACGTGCCACGGGACTGCCCTGCCGAAGCAAGGCGAAAGCCCGCGCCACCCGAACCGCTCAGCACACCTGCTCGATGACCTGCTGGATCTGTCGAAGGAGTGACCTCATGTCCACCACTGTCGCCGTCCTCAACGGCCGGACCATCGGCCTCGCCCACTACGCCACCCGCGCGGTGGCGGAGACCGTTTTCGAAAGCCTCGGCCTGACCTTCCACCAGGAGGTCGCGATCAATGGCCTCGGCGACCGGCCGGAGGGTGTCGCCGGCCGCGACCACCTGATCGCCCGGCTCACCGATGGGCTGAAGATCGACGCCGCGGCCGCCGACGCGGTGATCGAGCAGCTGCTCGACGCCGGCCTGGCGACCGCCTCGGGCGGCGACGGCGGCGGCCCGGCCGTCCTCGCCCTCACCGAAGCCGGGCGCGAGATGCACGGCCGGATCCAGGACGGGGTGAAGCGGATCGTGGCCCGGATCTACGGTGACCTTCCCGCCGAGGACCTGGCCGTCGCCGCCCGCGTCCTGACCACCGTCACCGAGCGTGCCAACGCCATCCTGGCCGAAGCCTGACGCCCGCGGCCGGTGCCCGCCCCGGCGCCTGTCCTGCCCCGGCGTCGGCCCCGACGCAGTGTCGGCCCCGCCCCGGCGTCGGTCCCGCCCGCGTGCCGCCGTCCGGCCGACGGGCGGCGGGTGCCGGATGGCAGAGTGGGCGCGGAGACCCGTTCTGCGTCGGAGGAGGACCACCGTGTCGGCTGAGCCGTTGAAGTCCCGGGAGGAGTGGCTGGCGTCCCTGCCGCGGATCTACGCGGCGGCCGGCTGCGTGCTGCGCGACGAGTCGGGGCGGATCCTGATCGTGAAGGCCGGATACCGCGAGCACTGGCAGTTCCCCGGCGGGACGATCGACCTCGGCGAGGGGCCGGCCGAGTGCGCGGCGCGCGAGCTGGAGGAGGAGACCGGGATCGTCCGGTCGGCCGGCGACCTGCTTGCCATCTCCTGGACCCATGCGTCCGGTGAACTCGACCACCCCGCCGAGCACTTCCTCTTCGACTTCGGCACCGTCCCGGACGGCACCCCCGTGACCGTCCCGGCCGGCGAGCTCGACGACCACCGCTGGGCCACCGATCAGGAGGCGCTCGAACTCCTGGGCCCGGCCCGCTCGTTGCGGCTGCGGGCGGCGACGGAGGCCGCCGTCGACGGGCGGGTGCGGATCGTCACCACCCACGTGTCCGGCTTCTGAGCACCGGTGCGGGCCCCGGCCGCCCGGGGTCCGCACCGTCCGCACCCGCCCGCGTCTCAGGCCCGGTCCGTGTCGCCGGCATCGTCCACGTCGGTCGCGCGGGCCGCGATGAAGGCGGCCACCGCCTCGGAGACGAAGACCTCCACCTCCGGCTTGTCGACGTGCAGGTCGCCCAACGGGCCCTCGCCGTGCTCCAGTTCCAGCAGCGCGAGCAGGATGTGCTCGGTGCCGACGTAGTTGTGGCCCAGCTTGAGCGCCTCGCGGAAGGTCAGCTCCAGCGCCTTCTTGCCCTGCGCGTCGTACGGGATCAGGCCGGGCACCTCGTCCACGGGCGCCGGCAGCACGGCCGCCACCGCGGACCGGACGGCCTCGGGCGCGACGCCCTGGGCGGCGAGCGCCTTGACGGCCAACCCCTCCGGCTCGGCCAGCAGGCCGAGCAGCAGGTGCCCGGTGCCGATCTCGGCGTTCCCGGCCGTGCGCGCCTCCTCCTGCGAGGCCATCACGACGCTCCGGGCCCGGTCGGTGAACCGGCTGAACCCCTGGGAGGGGTCGAGGTCGGCCGGGGTGGCCGGATCCTTGGGGACGAACCGCTTCTGGGCGGCCTGCTTGCTGACGCCCATGCTGCGGCCGATCTCGGTCCAGGACGCGCCGGAGCGGCGGGCCTGGTCGACGAAGTGGCCGATCAGGTGGTCCGCGAGTTCGCCGAGGTGGTCGGCGGCGATGACCGCGCCGGAGAGCTGGTCGAGCGCGTCGCTGTGAAGGTTCTTGATCGCCTCGATCAGGTCGTCGAGGCGCAGCGGAGTGGTCCGGGGAACGGCTGAATTCTCCATGCGTCAACCGTAGGTTGTCGATGGATGGGCGTCAACCTGTCGTTGACGATGGTGGGAGTTGGGTCTGCATTCCCTCGGGGGCCGAGCCGTTCCCGAGCGACCGGGAGGGCTTCGACAGGGTCACCATGGCCGGCTTCTTCACCGCGCACGCAGCCCGGCACCGCGCGGACTTCGCGGGGAGCCGGATCGCGCTGGACCCCGGGCTGGCCGACCGGCTCTGGTGGCCGGACCGGAGGCCGGGGCGGGCGGCGTCGGGTGGCGTCGGGCGGTGGCGGCGTTGCGTCGGCACGCCGCCCCGGGTGCGCCGGTGGGCGTCAGGCGCCGAGCAGCCGGGCGCGGACGGCGGCGAGGCCGGCCGGGTCGACGCCGGCGGCGCGCAGGTAGCCGGCCGGCTCGAACCCGTCGAGGGCGGCGAACAGGGCGGCCTCCGCGGTGGTCCCGGCCTCGGCGAGCACCGCGTCGATCCGGCGGTACTGGTCCGGCAGGCCGAGCATGCCGTACAGCGGGCGGACGTTGGGGGCGCTGAGCAGGTAGTCGGCGACGATCTCGGTGGGCTCCACGCCCGCGAGGGCGAGCAGCAGCAGGGCGGCCAGGCCGGTGCGGTCGCGGCCGGCGCCGCAGTGCACGACCAGCCCGCCGGGCCGGGCGCCGGCGATGGCGGTGACCAGTTCGGCGGCGGCGTGCGGGCAGTGGTCCAGGTAGGGGCGGAACGCGAGCGGGGTTCCGTCCAGCCTCCCGTGGGCCTCCCACCAGGCGGGGCCGGCCAGTTCGTCCAGCGGGACGCGGATCAGCTCGATGCCCTCGGGCAGCGGGAGGAGCGGCTTGTACTCGGCGATGTCGCGCAGGTCGACGACGGTGCGTATGCCGTGGTCGAGGAGGGCGTCCCAGCCCTCGGCGGTGAGGCGGTCCAGGTTGTCGGCCCGGACGACGGCGCGGTGGGCGGTGCGGGCGCCGTCGGTGGTCGGGAGTCCGCCGAGGTCGCGGACGTTCAGGCAGCCGTCCCAGACCAGGGTGCGGTCCTCGGTGGTGGTCAGCGCGTCCGTCCGGCTCATCGGGGCTCCCCGTTCTCGTCGGGGGTCCGTTACCCCCTCGTTATAGAGAGGACTCCCGGGCCGTCCCGATGGTTCCTCGACTTCGCCGGATGTTCGACGGATCGTCAGCGGATGTTCGTGGGCGGATGGATCGGGGCGGGCGTTCTGACCTGCACGTCTCTCAGCAGTCGGTGGGACGGTCGGCCTCGGCGCGGACCAGCTTCTCCATCGGGTCGGCGGCGATCTGGCCGAGCACGGCACCGGCGGCGATCGCGCCGACCAGGAAGACCGTGGAGAGCCAGGCCATGGTGGAGACCGGCAGGGTGAACGCGCCGACCACCCGGGCCACGCACTCGGTCAGCAGAGCGGTGCCCCAGATGGTGGAGAAGAGCCGCTCGTGGCGGCGGAAGCTGCGCGAGCCGGCCGCCCGGCCGCCGGCCAGCCGGTGCCAGGCGTCGGAGCGTGCCCGGTCGCCCTTGGTGAGGAAGGGCATCAGCGCCGAGGACATCAGCGGCCGGCCGAGCAGCACCGAGCCGAGGATCGCCAGCGCGATGGTGGCGCTCAGCGCGCCGTCCTTGGCCAGCATCAGCCGGGCGTCGCCGGTGACGGTGGTGAGCGCCAGGCCGACCACGTTGACGCCCAGCATCATCGAGGCCCACAGGTTGAGCTTCCGTTCGCGGAGCAGGCCGACGGTGGTCCGGACGGCGGGGATGGCACCGCTCCACGCGAGGGCGGCGAACTCGCTCATGCCGAAGGCGGAGTGCAGCAGGTAGTAGCCGGCCAGCGGGGCGGCGACGTCGAGGACCAGCGGGCGGAGGGCGTTCGGCGCCTTCGCGGCGGGGGCCGGGGCGGCGGTGGTGGCCGGGGCGGCGGTGACGGCGATGGCGGTGACGGCGGGGGCGCTGAGGGTCTGGCTCACGGTGGGTCCTCCCCGGACTGGGTGGTCGGCCCGCGGGCCCGGTGCCCGCGTCGTGCCTCCAGTTTTCCGGCCCGACCCTCCGTCAGAGCAGTGCCGTCCGTTGCGGGATCCGCATGACAGTTGTCACGGTCCGCGTCATGACAGCGCCTCCGACCTGCGGTTCCTCCGGCCGGGGCGGGGCCGTCCGGGGCGGGCGTTCCGGGGTGCATCCGGGGTGCACGTCAGGGGTGCAAGGTCCGGGACGCGGGCGGACATGCGGGTGGCCGTGCGGGCGGGCCGCGCGCAGCCGGGGCTCAGGACGGGAACGACCAGAGCGCGCGGCCGAGGGTGTCCAGACAGCGCACCGTGTCGAAGCGGTCGTCCCCGGCGGAGCGGAACCCGCGGGCGACGCCGTGCAGCACGGTCCGGGCGACCGCGTCCGCCCCGGTCCAGGCCCCGGTGAGGTCGAGGCGCCCGTCGACCAGCTCGGCCCGCTGGATCCGGGCCACCGAGGCACCCAGCAGGACGGCGTTGACCTGCTCCAGCTCGGCGGGGGAGAGGTAGGTCTCCCCGCCGCCGCTGCGGTCCCGCTCGATCCGGCGCAGCAACTCGGGCAGGCCGTAGTGGCGGACGGCGGCGACCGAGTCGTCCAGCGCGACCCGCCAGCGGGGGCCGGGCAGCACCTCCCACCAGATCTCCTCGCCGACCGGCAGCACGTCGCCGATCCGGGCCCGCCAGACCTCGATGCCGTAGCCGGTGCGCGGGTCCGGGCGCAGGCCGGGGAGGCCCGCGGCGGTCCAGTCCGCCTTGCGCACCAGGCTGAGGCCGAAGGTGAAGCGCACCCGGTCGTCGGGGCTCGGCCCGGTCGGCCGGGTCGGCCCGGTCTGCTCGACCAGGCCGAGCAGCGCCCAGTGGGTCCGGTCGGGGAGGCTGAAGCTCCGGCGCCACCCGGCGAGGCCCAGGGCGCGCAGGGCGGGCGCGAGGTGGTCGCGCAGTCCCTTCGCGTAGAGCTCGCGGGCGGTCGTCATCGTGCTCCCAGTCGTGGTGAGGGGTGGCGTACGGGCGGCGTGGTTCCGCGGTCGCGGGCGGGTACCGGGCCGGTGCCGGGCGGTCGCCGGGCGTGCCGGTGGAGGGCGCAGGGTACCGGCGGCCGCGGGTGCGGCCGGCCGACGGCCTGGCCGGCGGAGGCGGTGGGAGTGGCGCGGGAGGGGTCCGCGGGGTCGGTCCGGACCGCCCGGCCGCCCTCCACGGTAGGCGGGAGGCCGTCCGCGGGGCCGCGGGCGAAGGCCCGCCGCACGACCGGCCGCGAGGCCCCTGACCTGCGGCCCTTGGTCCGGACGGCCGAACGTCCGGCAGACCCGGGCGACCCGCCGGGGAGTCCGGCATCGTACCCGGAGCCGGGCCGTCGGGCGGGCGCCGGAGCCTCCGGTCGCCCCGGCGGCTCGGACCGATCACCCGGATGGCGCATGATGTGGCGGGTGCAGAGTGCAGAGCGCCCCGGAGCGGGCACCAACAGCCCCGTCGGCCGGTCCGGACCGGTACCGACGTCCGGCCCACCGCCCGGTCCACCGTCCGCCCGGCCCCCGGGCGCAGCCCCGACCGACCTGACCGCCGCCGTCCGAGCCGCGCAGGACGGCGACGAGGAGGCGTTCCGGCTGCTGTTCCGCAGCGTGCAGCCGGGCCTGATCCGCTACCTCCGGGTGCTGATCGGCGGCCGGCCCGAGGACACCCAGGACGCCGAGGACATCGCCTCCGAGGCCTGGCTCCAGATCGCCCGCGACCTGCCGTCCTTCACCGGCGACGGGGACGGCTTCCGCGGCTGGGCCGCCACCATCGGCCGCAACCGCGCCCTGGACCACCTGCGGGCCAAACGCCGCAGACCGGTCGCGGACCTCCCCTTCGAGTACCTGGGCGAGCTGGCCGCGGGGGACGACACGGCGGGCGCGGCGATGGCCGCCGTCGGCACGGCGGACGCGCTGGCGCTGATCTCCCGGCTGCCGCACGACCAGGCCGAGGCCGTGCTGCTGCGGGTGGTGATGGAGCTCGACGCGGAGAGTGCCGCGCGGGTGCTCGGCAAGCGGGCCGGGACGGTGCGGATGGCCGCGCACCGGGGGCTGCGGCGGCTGGCCAAGCTGCTGGAGCAGTCCTTCGCGTCCGGGGTCGGGATCCCGGCGCAGCAGATGGCCCAGCAGGCAGCCCGACGGGCGGCCTCGACCACGGTGCAGCAGCCGACCGGGCAGCCGGTGCCGCACCAGTCGGGCCGGGTCGGACGGGGGGCCCGGCGGGGCTCCGGAAAGTCCGGCGAAGAAATTTCTTCGCAGGGTGTGACAGAACGCAGGGCCGCGACGCTGAAGGACATGAGATGAGCACCAACCGATCCCGTCGGATCGACCGCGACACGGCCGAGCAGCTGCTTGGCGGCGCCGTGGGCGGCCCGTCGGCCGGGCAGGACGCCTCACTCACCGGACCGGACGTCGGCACCGGGTCGACCGGACTGCCCGCGGGCGGGCCGGTGGACCGGGTGGCCCGCGTTCTGGCCGCTGCCTCCGCCCCGGCGGTGGCGGAGGAGCTCTCCGGCGAGGAGGCGGCGCTGGCCGCGTTCCGGGAGGCCCGTCTCGCGCCCGTCCCTGCTGTATCCGCCGTACCTGCACCCGTCCGGAGACGATCGATGGCAACCGCCGCGCTGGCCAGGGCCTTCAGCACGAAGGCCGTTGCCGTCGTGCTCGGCGCCACCGCGCTCGGCGGGGTGGCGGTCGCGGCCGGCACGGGCAACCTGCCGTCGGCGCTCGGCGGCGGGTCCGAGGACCGCGGCCGGACGCCGGTCGTCCCCGCGGCCACCGGAACGTCCGCACCGGGGACGAAGTCCGGCGCGGCGGCCGCCTCCTCGGCCGCGCGGCAGCCCTTCGACGGTCCGTCGACCACCGGTGGCGGGCCCTCCGCCGGGGCGGGCCGGCAGTCCGCGCCGGGTGCGCCGTCCTCGACCCCGGCCAACGGGGAGACCAAGGGCGGTCCGAACGGCCTGGCCGCGCTCTGCCGCGGCTTCACCGACCGGACGGGCAAGGGCGAGCGCCCGCGCCTGCTCACCGCGGACCCGCAGTTCGCCGCGCTGGTCGCGGAGGCCGGCGGCGCGGACAAGGTGGAGGAGTACTGCGCGAACGTCCTGCGGCGCGCCGGCGAGGACGACCGCCGGAACTCCTCCCAGCAGTCCGGCGGCGCCTCCGGCAACGGGGGCAACAACGCGGGCGGCACCCAGGACGGCAACCAGAACGGCAACCAGAACGGTGACGGCGGCAAGACCTCCGGCTCCGGCTCCGGTGGTTCGGGCGGCTCCGGCTCCGGTGGGAACGGCGGCAAGGCCACCGGCACCCCCGTGCTGCCTCCGCTGCCGACGCTCGACGACCCGCGGCCGAAGCCCGACCGGACCGACAAACCCGCCGAAGCCTCACCCAAGAGGTGACCCGAGACTCCGGATGGGCGGCGAGCGAATCCCCCCGGGCCCGCCGCCCATCCGGGAAGCACCACCGCAGTGCCCGCTCCACCCGCAGACCGTACGACCCGCAGTAGCTCCACCGCCCGAAGACCCCGGGTGGCCGGTCGGCTCCCCCGTGCCCACCGTCCACCCGGCCGGCCCCGGCCGGACCGCAGGCGCACCCCCCGGACGCGCCGCGGTCAGGCCGGGACCGGAACCGTCGGCCCGTCCGCCCCGCAGTCGGGGGGGGCGCCGGCCCGCGCGAACCGGGGAGGCTGCGGCGGGATCGGCCGCGCCGCAGGTGTCGGAGAAGCGGTGGGACCCCATGTCGGGGGTGTGGAATGCGGGGTGGTGGGTGGCGGCGGGGGCGGCGGCG